>NZ_SDFT01000167.1:0-1050 GCF_004916815.1 Pantoea sp. R102 | reverse complement strand
TTCGCCAGCTTGCCGGCAAACTTACCCAGCCCGCCCAGCACCGGATCGCGCACCCTGGCCGGCAGCATCGCCATACCGGCCAGCGCACCAATCGCCAGCCAGCTGCCCCAGTATTTCGGCTTTAAAAAAGAACGTTGAAAAACGGGAATAAACTCACTGTTATTTTTTTTTCGGGTTTCCATGCACTCGCCTCTGACAATGACGGCTCAATAATAGTGACGGCAGGTAATTTTGCAATCTTCACAGGCCAGATAGCAAAAAACCGACGAAGAATCCGTCGGTTTTTGCACGTTTGCCCGGAAATTAACGTTATTTCAGCGTCAGCTGTGGCAGATAACTCTTCACCTGCGCCAGATAGGTGCTGCGATCTTTACCAGTCAGCCCTTCCATGCGCGGCAGCTTCGCCGTCAGCGGGTTGACCGCCTGGTTGTTGATCCACACTTCATAATGCAGATGCGGTCCGGTAGAGCGGCCGGTGTTACCGGAAAGCGCGATGCGATCGCCGCGTTTCACTTTCTGTCCCGGTTTCACCAGCGCTTTGCTCAGATGCATGTAGCGGGTCATGTACTGGCGACCGTGACGGATCGCGACGTAGTTACCGGCGGCTCCGCCGTTTTTCGCGATCACCACTTCGCCATCGCCGACGGCCAGTACAGGCGTACCAATCGGCAGCGCAAAATCGACGCCTTTGTGCGGCGCAATGCGCCCGGTTACCGGATTGAGACGGCGCGGATTGAAGTTTGACGAGACGCGGTACTGTTTCACCGTCGGGAAGCGCATGAAGCCCCGCGCAAGACCGGAGCCGTTGCGGTCGTAGAACTTGCCGTCTTCCGCGCGGAACGCGTAGTAATCTTTACCGCCGGTGCGCAGGCGCACGCCGAGCAGCTGACTCTGCGCACTTTTACCGTCCAGCATCTCGCGCGACATCAGTACGCTAAAGTCATCGCCGGCGCGCAGTTTGCGGAAATCCATCTGCCACTGCATGGCTTTAATCACGCTGCTGGTTTCGGCGCTGGTCAGGCCGGCGCGCTGGGCGCTGGCGGCGAAACT
>NZ_SDFT01000166.1:0-14751 GCF_004916815.1 Pantoea sp. R102 | reverse complement strand
CATACGCTGCAGGTGCCACTTCGAATAGCCGGCGCGCCCCGCTACGGTGTCCAGATCCAGACGTGCTTCAATGTTGTTATCAATCCAGTCGATCAGATCGTGAATAAAAGCGTCGCTCATCATCCCATTCTCTCCCGTCGCCATGGCGAACAGTATCAGTATCAGTTGCAATTACACTTTAAGGGTGACTGACTATCGCACTTAATGCAAGTTTTATTATTGCATTAAATGCCGCACTCGCCGTAGGGGCTTTCGCTACCTGTTACGAATTGATCAAAACCGCACATAAAGTGTATCAGATATTCTTGCAGATGCAGTTCGCCCAAGCCTACACTCCTGTGGTTTTAATGCAATCTTAAAAGTTGCAGATTTTTCGTACGTCTCCTTTCTTTTTCACCAACGCGGAATAACAACAATGCATCTGCAAACATATGGGGTTCGTCGGGCCGTAAGCCTGTCAGGAGTGATGTTGCTGGGAAGCCTGCTGGCCGGTTGTGATCGCGGTGTGGCGCAAAACGCGCCGCCGCCTCCGCCCGAAGTGAGTGTCGCGCAGGTGGTGCAACAAAAAGTCAGCCAGTGGGATAGCTTCAATGGCCGCATTGAAGCGGTGCAGAGCGTGCAGCTGCGTCCGCGCGTCTCGGGCTACATCGATCAGGTTAACTATCGCGAAGGCGATGAGGTGAAGAAAGGTCAGGTGCTGTTTACCATTGATGACCGCACCTACCGCGCCACGCTGGAGCAGGCGCAGGCCGAACTGGCCAGCGCGCGTAGCCAGGCGGCGCTGGCCCGCAGCGAGTCGGCCCGTACCGACAAGCTGATCGGCACCCAGGTGGTGTCGCGCGAAGAGTGGGAACAGCGGCGTTCGACCGCCAGTCAGGCGCAGGCCAGCGTGCTGGCCGCCCAGGCGGCAGTCGATATGGCGCAGCTGAACCTCGACTTTACCCGCGTCACCGCGCCAATTGATGGTCGCGCCAGTCGGGCGATGATCACCACCGGTAACCTGGTGACCGCCGGCGACAGCGCCAGCGTTCTCACCACGCTGGTTTCGCAGGACCGCATGTACGTCTACTTTGACGTCGACGAAGCGATTTATCTGCAGTACCAGGCGATGGCGCGTCAGGGCCAGAACCGCGGTTCGCTGCCGGTAGAGATTGCGCTGACCGGCGAACAGGGCTATCCGCACCGCGGCACCGTCGATTTTCTCGATAACCAGCTGACCGCCAGCACCGGCACCATTCGCATGCGCGCCACGCTCGACAATCAGCAGCGTCAGTTTACCCCAGGCCTGTTTGCCCGCGTGCGGCTGCCGGGCAGCGCAGAATTTAACGCGCTGCTGGTCGACGACGGCGCGGTACTGACCGATCAGGATCGTAAATACGTTTACGTGGTTGATGCGCAGGGCAAAGCCGAACGCCGCGATGTTCAGCTGGGCGATCTGGCTAACGGTCTGCGTATTGTGCAGCAGGGTCTGAAGCCAGGCGACAAGGTGATTGTCAACGGTCTGCAGAAAGTGTTCATGCCCGGTATGCCGGTAAAAGCGCAGCCGGTGGCCATGCGCTCCGCTCAATAATAATCGAGACTGCCCGTTATGGATTTCTCCCGCTTTTTTATCGACCGACCGATTTTCGCCGCGGTCCTGTCGATTTTGATATTTACCACCGGACTGATCGCCATTCCGCTGTTGCCGATCAGTGAATACCCCAACGTGGTGCCACCCAGCGTGCAGGTGCGCGCAGAATATCCCGGTGCCAACCCCAAAGTGATTGCTGATTCGGTGGCAACGCCGCTGGAAGAAGCGATCAACGGGGTGGAAAACATGATGTACATGAAGTCGGTAGCCGGCTCAGATGGCGTGCTGGTTACCACCGTGACCTTCCGCCCGGGAACCGATCCCGACCAGGCGCAGGTCCAGGTGCAAAACCGCGTGGCGCAGGCTGAAGCGCGTCTGCCGGAAGAGGTGCGTCAGCTCGGCCTGACCACCCAGAAGCAGTCACCTACCCTGACGCTGGTGGTGCATCTGTTCTCGCCCCACGGCAAGTACGATTCGCTCTATCTGCGTAACTACGCCACGCTGAAGGTGAAAGATGAGCTGGCGCGCCTGCCGGGCGTCGGCCAGATTCAGATCTTCGGTGCCGGTGACTACGCGATGCGCGTCTGGCTCGACCCGAACAAAGTGGCGGCGCGCGGCATGACCGCCGGCGACGTGGTCAGCGCCATGCAGGAGCAGAACGTGCAGGTTTCTGCCGGGCAGCTGGGCGCAGAGCCGACGAAGAAAGAGAGCGATTTTCTGCTGTCGATCAACACCCAGGGTCGGCTGGAAGATGAGGCGCAGTTTGGCAACATCATCCTGAAAACCGCCGATGACGGCACGCTGGTGCGCCTGCGTGACGTAGCGCGCATCGAGATGGGCTCCGGCAGCTATGCCCTGCGTTCGCAGCTGAACAACAAGGATGCGGTTGGTATCGGTATCTTCCAGTCGCCGGGCGCAAACGCCATCGACCTGTCAAATGCGGTACGCGCCAAAATGGCTGAGCTGGCAACGCGCTTCCCGGATGACGTGCAGTGGGCCGCACCGTATGACCCGACGGTGTTTGTGCGTGACTCGATCCGCGCCGTGGTCCAGACGCTGTTCGAAGCCATCGTGCTGGTGGTGCTGGTGGTGATTCTGTTCCTGCAGACGTGGCGCGCCTCGATCATCCCGCTGCTGGCCGTGCCGGTGTCGGTGGTCGGGACGTTCAGCGTGCTCTATCTGCTGGGCTTTTCGCTCAATACCCTGAGTTTGTTCGGGCTGGTGCTGGCGATTGGTATCGTGGTCGATGACGCCATTGTCGTAGTGGAAAACGTCGAGCGTAACATTGAGCAGGGTTTGACACCGGTGGCGGCCGCGCACCAGGCGATGCGCGAGGTCTCCGGACCAATTATCGCCATCGCCCTGGTGCTGTGTGCGGTGTTCGTACCGATGGCCTTCCTGTCGGGCGTGACCGGCCAGTTCTACAAGCAGTTTGCCGTGACCATTGCCATTTCGACGGTGATTTCGGCGATTAACTCGCTGACGCTCTCGCCGGCGCTGGCGGCGAAACTGCTGAAGGCACACGGTGCGCCGAAGGACCTGCCAACGCGCCTGATCGATCGCCTGCTCGGCTGGGTGTTCCGGCCGTTCAACCGCTTCTTCCAGCGCAGCTCGGACGGCTATGAATCGATGGTCGGCAAAACCCTGCGCCGGCGCGGTGCGGTGTTTGGCGTGTACGTGCTACTGCTGGCCGGTGCCGGCTTCATGTTCCACACCGTGCCCGGCGGTTTTATTCCGACCCAGGATAAGCTGTACCTGATCGGTGGCGTGAAGATGCCGGAAGGCTCCTCGCTGGCGCGTACCGATGAAGTGATTCGCAAGATGAGCGAAATCGGCATGAACACCGAAGGCGTGGCCTATTCGGTTGCTTTCCCGGGCCTGAATGCGCTGCAGTTCACCAATACGCCGAATACCGGCACGGTGTTCTTCGGTCTGAAGCCGTTCAGCGAGCGCAGCCGCACTGCGGCGGAGATCAATGCTGAGATCAACGCGAAAATTTCCAAAATCCAGCAGGGCTTCGGTTTCTCCATTATGCCACCGCCGATTCTTGGCCTGGGCCAGGGATCGGGCTATTCGCTGTACGTGCAGGACCGCGCCGGCCTTGGTTACGGTGCGCTGCAAACCGCGATAAATACCCTGTCCGGTGCGGTGATGCAGACGCCTGGCATGATGTTCCCGATCTCCTCCTATCAGGCCAACGTGCCGCAGCTGGATGTGCAGGTTGATCGCGACAAAGCCAAAGCGCAGGGCGTATCGCTGACCGATCTGTTCACGACGCTGCAGGTGTATCTGGGTTCCTCTTACGTCAACGACTTCAATAAGTTTGGTCGTACCTGGCGTGTGATGGCGCAGGCTGACGGGGATTTCCGCGACAGCGTGCAGGATATCGCGAACCTGCGCACCCGTAACGATCGCGGTGAGATGGTGCCGATTGGCAGCATGGTGAACATCACCACCACCTACGGTCCGGACCCGGTGATTCGCTATAACGGCTATCCGGCGGCCGACCTGATTGGCGATGCCGATCCGCGCGTGCTCTCTTCCGCGCAGGCGATGGAGAAACTCGAGGCGATGTCCAGCCAGGTGCTGCCGAACGGCATGAATATCGAATGGACCGACCTGAGCTATCAGCAGGCAACCCAGGGCAACACCGCGTTTATCGTGTTCCCGGTGGCGGTGCTACTGGCGTTCCTGGTACTGGCGGCGCTGTATGAGAGCTGGACGCTGCCGCTGGCGGTGATCCTGATCGTACCGGTGACGATGCTCTCCGCACTGGTCGGCGTGTGGCTGACCGGCGGCGATAACAACGTGTTTGTCCAGGTCGGTCTGGTGGTGCTGATGGGGCTGGCATGTAAGAACGCCATCCTGATCGTCGAGTTCGCCCGCGAACTGGAGATGCAGGGTAAAGGGATTGTGGAGTCGGCGCTGGAAGCCTGTCGCCTGCGTCTGCGCCCTATCGTTATGACCTCCATCGCCTTTATCGCCGGCACCGTGCCGCTGATTCTGGGCGAAGGTGCGGGCGCCGAAGTGCGTGGCGTCACCGGCATCACCGTGTTCTCGGGCATGCTGGGGGTTACGCTGTTTGGCCTGTTCCTGACGCCGGTGTTCTACGTGACGCTGCGTAAGCTGGTGACGCGCAAGCAGCAACCGGCGGTGGAAACGCAGACGGTGTAAACGCTAAGGAGTAAAACCCATCCGGGCCATCGTGCCCGGATTTTTTTTGCCTGGCGCGGCATGATGATGTTACACAGCAACAGCGCGCCTCTGCGCCAGAGCACAGCAGCGGGATTTCATAGGATTTACAGGGGTAGATTGCGCGTACAGAAGCGGAATGGCAAGGTGCGCATCAGCGATGCGCACGGGAGGTTAGCGGTCTTTTTTGCAGAGTTCGGCGATTTCGAGGTCAGGCAGCGGTTCGCAGTTGCTGGTATCGTGCTTTTTCAGCTCGTTAAGGGCATCGGCGACGGTGCGGGTTTCCAGCACTTTAAGCGACGCCTCTTCCGCTTGCTCCGCGATCGATTTGAAGTACCAGCACAGGTTGGCACTGACCAGGCAGCGCGGTGCGACATCGGGGCGCGACGCCCACAGTTTTTTGTCTTCAATCACTGAGGTGTAGATATCGCGCAGCGTGATCTCAGCGGCCGGACGACCCAGATGGATCGAGCCGGTACGGCCAAGCGTCGAGACAATGATGCCATCGCGCGTTAACGGAACCATGAGTTTCCGAATGAAACTGGGGTTCGCTTCAAGACCGTACGCCAGAATGGCACTGGTCGAGCGTTTACCCAATTGCTCCGCCATCGCTACGCTCAAAACCATCTGCAAAGCTGTCGGGAAGCGGTAATCTAGCATTTCTGTATCCTGAGTTGCGGCCTATCTTCTTGTTTTCATACCGCGGCAGTGAATAATCAATGAGCAATAAATATAACAAACACTGTTGCTTTTTAGAATACCGAAAATGCTTTCCGCCCGTGACTAACCTGCGCTATTACCCGCCTTAATATCTACTTAAGCTATTGAATTTAGATAAAAATACTCCAACAGGGCATGCCGCTGACCGCTTTAGCACTCTGAGCCTTGCGCAACAATATGCGCGATGTGTCACTTTTTTGCCCCCACCGCTGTAGCTGCGGGCTGGCAAAGGACGTTGTGACAAAGGGACGATTATTTCTGCACGCGTGGTGCGCCGTGTGCGCAACCCACTCTCAGACAAACCATTGTTTCTGAGTAAGAAACAAAAACACGCCGGCCAAGGGGGCTGCGTCAGGGTCGATTAACCGGCTTCTGAAAGGAATAATATTGATCCGTGTCAGGATTCCCTTGCTATTTTTTGCACAAAATGCGCGCCGCTACTATTTTCGAGGCGCGAAATAATGTCTGTATTATCCCCGGTCGTCGGCGCACTATTGCTGACCGTTCTCCCGCTGATGGTAGGCATCATCACGGCGGCAACCAGCTGCCTGAACGCGCCAACCTTATGGCAATGCGTACGGATGGCACCGCTGCCTTTCATTGTCTCGGCTGGCTGCACTCTGCTGTTAAGCGCGTTGTGTTGCCTGCTGCAATATCTGACGGATCGCCACTAAAGCGCAGCAGCGGCCATCTCTGCCCGTTAGCCGTCAGTGGCGGTTTCAACCTGCGGATTCCGGAGCGCCTGCCGGCAATTTCCGCTTCAGCACCACCACCAAAAGCACGTTGATGAGCGCCAGCCCGCATAACAGCCACAGCGTAGCCTGCGCACCGGAATGCTGGAAAATATAGCCGCCAATCAGCGGTGTGAGCGCCTGACCAATCAGCGCCGGTCGCGCCATGCGGCCAACCACAATGGCGTACTCTTCCGGTTTTACCATCGCCAGCGGCAGCGTACCGCGCACGATAGCCCGCAAGCCATTCCCTGCACCGTACAGCACCATACTCACCAGCGCCCACGCGGGATAACAGGCCAGCAGCAGTAATCCCAGCGCCACCAGTCCGACCGAGAAGAAAGTGGTCCAGATGGGATGGCCGCGTTTGAACGCCATATCGACAATGCGCGACGCCACCTGGCACGGCCCCAGCAGCGTGCTGATCGCCAGCGCGGCGCTCAGCGAATGCCCGCTCGCCTGCAGCAGGGTAATCAGCTGCACCGATATCGCCGTCATGATCACCGACGCGAGGGTAAAGATGCTGCACAGCAGCCAGAACAGCGTGGGAGCCAGTGAATTCTGTGCGGTATGCCGTTGCGTGGCTTTTGGTATGGATGGCGTACGCGGCGCCGGCAGCGCATACAGGTAAGCCGGCAGCACCGCCAGACACAGCAGCGCGGCAATAGCCAGACAGGCGCCGCGCCACTCCAGCCAGTGGATCAGCAGCGCGATGCCGGGCCACACCAGCGAGGTACAGAATCCTGAGATCAGCGTAATACCGGTAATCGCGCCACGCGCCTGGCCGCCATATAAGGTGCCCAGCGTGGCGAACAGCGCGTCATACAGGCCCATCGCCATACCCGCGCCGATAATCAGCCAGGCAAAAAGAAACAGCGGCAAACTGTGGCTCAGCGCCATGATCACCAGCCCGAGCGCCATCACCGCTCCACTCGCCGCCAGCAGCCGGCGACCCTGTGCGCGGGCAATCAGCCGGCCGCACAGCGGTGCCAGCAGGCCGGAGACCAGAATGCCAAGCGAAAGTGCGCCATACACCCACTGCTGCGACCAGCCGGTTTCCGCGATGATCGGGTTAGCCATCACGGCCATCAGATAAAACGATCCGCCCCATGACAGGATCTGCACGGCGCCGAGCGTGACGATAGCGGGCGCGCCCGGTTTTGGCTGATACTCCACAGCTAATATCCGTTAACAGGTAAATCACGGTTATAACATGTTCATCCAACAGGAAAAATGCCCGCGCGCCCTGTTGAGCCGAATTCCACACCGGGGTTTCAGCGATTGGATGGATAAATCTTATTCCAGTATGTTGTAACTAGTATGCCTGCTTGCTCGCCGCGTCATTCAGTGCCACCCTTTGGTATGTTGTAACTATGGAGAACCGCGATGGCTCGCTATGATTTGGTGGCTGATTTACATGAATGCGTCAATACGCTGGAGCGCGAACTCACTGCACTGCGGGCGTCGGTTGAACAGCAGCCGCTGTTGCTGGCGCGCGTGTTCAGCCTGCCTGAGATCGAGAAAGGCAAAGAGCATGATGAAATAAACCGCATCGCGGTGACCCAGCATCTCGGTAAACGCGCGCGCGAAATGGCCCTCGCCCACTATTGTCGCCTGTTTATGCAGCATCAGTCAGAAAAACTCAGCACCAAAGCGGCGGTGCGTCTGCCTGGCGCCCTCTGTATTGAGGCAGATGAGGCGGCCAGTCAGCGACTGGAGCAGCAGGTCACGACCATCAACACCCTCAAGCAGCGGCTGGAGCAATTGATTACCGTCGACTCCGGCCTGCCGAGCGAGGCGCGTTTTGAGTTTGTGCACCAGCATCTGCGTGGCCTGATCACGCTCAACGCCTACCGCAGCGTCACGCTACTGCAGGCGCCGGATACGCTGCGTTTTGGCTGGGCGAATAAAAACATCATCAAGAAGGTGACGCGCGAGGCCATCGTCGGGCAGCTGGAGCGCAGCCTGAAGGCGAACCGCGCGCAGGCGCCGTGGACGCGCGAACAGTGGGCTGAGAAAGTGCAGCAGGAGCTGGAGCGGGTGCGGTCATTGCCGGACGGCGCGCAGCTGAAGATCAAGCGGCCAGTCAAAGTGCAACCTATCGCGCGGCTGTGGCGCGCCAGCGAGAAAAAACAGCTGCAGCTGGCCTGCCCTTCGCCGCTGCTGGTGTTGTGTCGCGATCGTACGCAGGTGCCGACGCTGGGTGAACTGCTGGATTACGATGCTGAAAACATCGCGCACCGTTACAAGCCGCTGGCGCAGCCGCTGCATCTGATCATCCCGCGGCTGCATTTATGGAGTGACCGTCTGTAAGGCAAAAAAACAGCGCGACAGGTCGCGCTGTAGTGTCCGGCAGTAAAGCTATTGCTTCATGCTGCCAACCATCTCTTCCGGCCGCACCCATTCGTCAAACTGCGTTTCAGTCAGGTAGCCGAGCTTCAGCGCCGAGGCTTTCAGTGTCAGCCCCTGTTTGTGCGCCTGCTTGGCAATTTCCGCCGCTTTGTCATAGCCGATATGAGTATTCAGCGCGGTAACCAGCATCAGCGACTCGTTGAGCAGCTGATCGATGCGCTCGCGGTTGGGCTCAATGCCCACCGCGCAATGGTGATTGAAGCTGTCCATGCCGTCGGCTAGCAGCCGTACCGACTGCAGGAAGTTGTGGATCACCATTGGCCGGTAGACGTTGAGTTCGAAGTTACCGGATGCACCGCCCATGTTCACCGCCACGTCATTGCCCATCACCTGACAGCACAGCATGGTCAGCGCTTCACACTGCGTTGGATTGACTTTGCCTGGCATGATCGAGCTGCCGGGCTCATTTTCCGGAATGCTGATTTCACCGATGCCGCAGCGCGGACCGGACGACAGCCAGCGCACGTCGTTAGCGATTTTCATCAGCGAGGCGGCCAGGCCTTTCAGCGCGCCGTGCGCATGCACCAGCGCATCGCAGGTCGCCAGCGCTTCAAATTTGTTGGGCGCAGTGACAAAGGGTTGCTGCGTCAGGTCGGCCAGCGCTTTCGCAACGCGCACCGCATATTCCGGATGGGTATTCAGGCCGGTACCGACTGCGGTACCGCCCAGCGCCAGCTCGGCGACGTGCGGAATACTGTGTTCGATGTGCTTCAGATTGTGCTCCAGCATGGCAACCCAGCCGGAAATCTCCTGGCCGAGCGTCAGCGGTGTGGCGTCCTGCAGGTGGGTACGACCAATTTTAACGATGTCTTTAAACGCGGCGGACTTCTCGCTCAGGGTATTTTTCAGCACCTCGATTTGCGGGATCAGCTGTTCGCGCAGCGCAATCACCGCGGCAACGTGCATCGCCGTCGGGAACACATCGTTGGAGCTCTGGCTCTTGTTAACATCATCATTCGGATGCACTTTGCGTGACATGCCGCGCTCGCCGCCCAGCAGTTCGCTGGCGCGGTTAGCCAGCACTTCATTCATGTTCATATTGGTCTGGGTGCCGGAGCCGGTCTGCCAGATGGCCAGCGGGAACTCGTCGCTGTGCTGGTCGGCCAGCACCTCGTCAGCGGCGTCGATAATTGCCCCGGCCCGTTCAGCCGGCAGCAGCCCCAGATCGCGGTTAACCTGGGCGGCGGCGCGCTTGGTCAGCGCCAGCGCGTGCACCAGCGCCACGGGCATCTTCTCGGTGGAGATGCGGAAGTGCTCCAGCGAACGCTGCGTTTGTGCGCCCCACAACTTATCTGCCGGAACTTCGATCGGACCCATTGAATCTTTTTCAATGCGGTTGGCTGCCATGACTACGTCTCCTTAGCTCAGATTTTGAGGTTTCCGCCTAAGTCGTCTTCCCGCGACGCCTTAGAGCGAGCAAGATTGTCACATACAAGAAATTAACATTATGCGAGCCCATCGCGTTTATTGCACTTGTTCGTGTATTTTCTATGGCACTTTCTGCTTTAATACGCTTATTTACTTACCGTTATTAAGGGTAAACGATGCAAAAATTGAACAATTCGCTGCAAAATTACGCATGGGGCAGCAAAACCGCGCTGACCGAACTCTACGGCATCGAAAACCCGCAGGGATTGCCGATGGCGGAATTATGGATGGGCGCGCACCCGAAAAGCCCTTCTACCGTTGAAGTGAACGGCGTCACCCGTTCGCTGCGTGACGTGATCAATGACGATCAGGTCGCGACGCTGGGCGCAGCGGTAGCGCAGCGTTTTGGTGAGCTGCCGTTTCTGTTTAAAGTGCTGTGCGCCGATCAGCCGTTATCGATTCAGGTGCATCCCAGTAAAACTGCCGCTGAAGCCGGTTTCGCGCGTGAAAACGCGGCGGGCATTCCGCTCAGCGCCGCCGAGCGCAACTATAAAGATGCTAACCACAAGCCCGAACTGGTTTATGCCCTGACGCCGTTCCAGGCGATGAACGGCTTTCGCGAACTGCCTGAGATTGTCTCGCTGCTGGAGCCGGTCGCGGGCGCGCATCCGCAGATCGCCCATTTCCTCGAAAACGCCAGCGAAGCCGCGCTGGCTAAACTGTTCGCTACCCTGCTGTCGCTGAAAGACGAGAGCAAAACCCGCGCGCTCGGCGTACTGAAATCCGCGCTGAACGCGCGCGAAGGCGAACCGTGGCAGACCATCAAAACCATCGCCAGCGACTATCCGGACGATAATGGCCTGTTCTCACCGCTGCTGCTGAATGTCATCACCCTGCAACCGGGTGAGGCGATGTTCCTGTTCGCCGAAACGCCGCATGCCTATCTGAAAGGCGTGGCGCTGGAAGTGATGGCCAATTCGGATAACGTGCTGCGCGCCGGCCTGACGCCGAAATTCATTGATATCCCGGAACTGTTGGCCAACCTGAAGTTCGAGGCCAAACCGGCGGCGACGCTGCTCACGCAGCCGCAGACGCAGGGCGACAGCCTCAACTTCCCGATTCCGGTAGAGGATTTTGCCTTCGCCATCCACACGCTTTCGGCCACGCCGCAAACGCTGGCACAGCACAGTGCCGCCCTGCTGTTCTGCATTGAAGGCCAGGCGGTGATTGAAAAGGCCGGGCAGCAGCTGGTACTGCAACCGGGCGAATCCTGCTTTGTCGCAGCCAGCGAGTCGCCGGTGAGCGCGGCGGGGACCGGTCGTCTGGCGCGGGTGTACAACGCGCTGACGTGAGGCGGCTGACGCCTGCAGCATTAACTGCTATTATTTCAAACTATTAATTAAAAAACGCCTGCGGGCGTTTTTCTTCACCCGTCGCGCGGCCCAACGGTATGCGCACGCAAGGATAAGGACGACTCAGCGATGAAAAAGACCAAGGTTGCCGTAGGTGTGATTGTGGCGCTCGGCGTAATCTGGACTGGCGCAGCGTGGTTTACCGGTAAACAGCTGGAAAGCCACATGGATGAGATGCTGCAAAATGCCAACAGCCAGATCAACGCGTACGCGCCGAATAGCCGTCTGACGCTCAGCTATCAGGATTACCAGCGTGGCGTATTCAGCAGCAAAACCAAACTGGTGATTCAGGCCAGTTCGCAGACCGAAGACAATCCGCTGCTGAAGCCGGGTCAAAGCATCGTGCTCAACGAAACCATCGACCACGGTCCTTTCCCGTTTGCTCAGCTGAAGCGCGGCAACCTGATCCCCAGCATGGCCTCGGTGCACACCGAACTGGAAAACACCGATGCGGTGAAGAAACTGTTTGAACTGACCCAGGGCAAATCGCTGGTTAATGCCGATACCCGCGTTGGTTACAGCGGCGCGACCGATACCGCGCTGCACCTGCTGCCGGTGGATTACAGCAATGCGCAGACCGGTGATCGCCTCGCCACCAACGGCGGCACGCTCAACGTCAGCGCGGACAGCAAAGGCGACAAAATCAGTCTGCAGGGCGACTTCACCAGCATCGCCGTCACCAGCAAAAACCAGCTGCAGCAACCGGTGCTGTTTACCCTTAACGGTCTGAAGCTGGGCGGTGACACCCACCTGAGTCCGGAAGGCGTGCGCGTCGGCGACCAGACCATCACGCTGGATAAGCTCGACGCCAGCATCAACGGTCAGGAAGGCCTGACGCTGGAGAAGCTGGACGGGAAGTCCTCGTTCGACAACAAAGACGGCAAGATTGGCGGCCAGATTGATTATCAGGTCGATAACATCAGCCTGCAGAAACAGCCGTTCGGCGAAGCTAAACTGGCGATGAAATTTGCGCAGTTTGATGCTCAGGCGGTGAAAACCTTCTCCGACCAGTACAATGCGCAGATGCAGGATCTGCTGAACCAGCCTGGCGTGGTGGACGATCCTATCCGCTACCAGGCCAGCGTGCAGACCATTTTGAGAAATAACCTGCCGACCCTGCTGAAAGGTTCGCCGACCGTAAGCGTGGCGCCGCTGAGCTGGAAAAATGACAAAGGCGAGAGCACGTTCAACCTTAACGTCGGTTTTAACGATCCGGCGACCGTCACCGGTGAACCGCAGAGTCTGGGTGCCGCTGTGGATCGCGTGCTGAAAACGCTCGACGGCAAGCTGAGCATCAATATGCCGATGGCGACCGAAGTGATGCGTCACGTCGGGCTGGCGGAAGGTTATCAGGGTGATGACGCGCAGAAGCTGGCCGATCAGCAGGTGAAAGGCCTGGCGGCGATGGGCCAGATGTTCCGCCTGACGCAGCAGCAGGACGATAACATCACTACCAGCCTGCAATACGCTAACGGTCAGGTCACCATGAATGGCGACAAAATGACGCTGGAGCAGTTTCTGTCGCGCTACATGTTAGGCGCGCCAACCAGCGAAGGCATGCCAGAGTAATCCCCGCGGCAGCCCGCTCCGGGCTGCCGTTTTCCCCCGGCAAAAAAATTTCACCCTTTTCTGCATCCGTTCAGCCGCACCGTACGTATATCCCTTTGTGAGCACCTTTCTGCTCCTTCAATGAGGATATATGATGAAAAAGTTAATCAGTCTTGCCGTTCTGTCTGCTGCCCTGCTTGGCGCTAACACTTCGATGGCGGCCATGCACACCGACTCGGTGATGGTGGGCGGTGCGGCAATGTATCCACAAAAAAACATTATTGAAAATGCCCTGAACTCGAAGGATCACACCACGCTGGTCGCTGCTGTTAAAGCCGCGGGTCTGGTCGATACTTTACAGGGTAAAGGTCCGTTCACCGTCTTTGCACCGACTAACGCCGCCTTTGCCAAACTGCCTGCCGGCACCGTTGATGCACTTCTCAAACCGGAAAACAAAGCCAAACTCACCAGCGTGCTGACCTACCATGTGGTCGCCGGTAAATATGATATGAAAGCGCTGGAGCAAAAAATTAAACAGGGTGGCGGTAAAGCCGAATTGAAAACGGTGAATGGTCAGCCGCTGTGGATTATGAACAACGGTCCGCACAATATTCAGCTGAAAGATGGTCAGGGTAATGTGGCGAATATCAGCACTTATGATGTTAATCAGAAAAATGGCGTGATTGATGTTATTGATACTGTTTTGATGCCTGAATAACTGTCTATACTCGGTAAGGTTAAATAAACCCGCCAGGAGTATTATGGACGCGTCTCAGGCTGAGCAACAAATAGCCTTAATCAGGGCGGTCGCCAGTGGCGATCGCCCTGCGTTTGAACAGCTGTACCGGCTGACGTCACCGCACCTGTTTGCGGTAGCGCTGCGCATGTTACGCCAGCGGGCGTGGGCGGAAGAGATTCTGCACGAGTGCTATATCACCATCTGGCACAACGCCGCGTCATTTAACAGTGCGCTAAGTTCGCCGCTTACCTGGATGACGCACATTGTACGCAACCGCTGTATTGACTGGCTGCGCAGCGGCTATGCCAGACAATTTAACACTGACGAAACCTGGCTCGACGAACACAGCAGCGCGCTGGATGACACCCGCATTGATGAGCAGTGCGATCCGCAGGTCGCCCGCTTACACCAGTGTATGAAGCATCTCAGCAGTGAGCAGCGCCAGTCTATCTCGCTGGCCTACTATCAGGGCTTGTCACATGCGGACATCGCCGGATGGCTGCAGCAGCCGGTGGGCTCGGTGAAAAGCTGGATTCGACGCGGGATGGAACATTTACGGGAGTGCGTAGGACTATGAGCGACAAGGTGCAGCGAGACGAAGCCCTGGCTGCAGAATACGCCCTCGGCACACTGCGCGGCAGCGCACGCCTGCGTTTTCAGCGCCGGCTGCAGGCCGAGCCGGCGCTGGCAGCGCGCGTGGCGCACTGGCAAACGCTGTTAGCCGGACTCGATCTGGCGCAGCCGCCGATCACGCCGCCGGCGACGCTATGGAAAAAAATCGTGCTTTCCCTGCCAGCGGAAACACGCACCGCGCCCAAACGTCGCACTCTGCCGTGGCTGGCGGCCGCCTGCGTCGCGCTGGGATTGGCGCTGTCGGCATACTGGCTGCGCGAGCCGGCGATGACGCCGTTAGCGGTACTGACCGATGCGCAACACAGTCAGCAATGGGTGGTGAGCGCCAGCCGCCGGCAGGACGTGATCAGTCTGGCGCCGCTGCAGGTCAGCGCGGTCAGGGCGGATCAGAGTCTGGAACTGTGGCTGATTCCGCCTGGCCAGGCG
>NZ_SDFT01000165.1:0-27889 GCF_004916815.1 Pantoea sp. R102 | reverse complement strand
TCACGCCGAGCAGCACCGCCAGCAGCGCCAGCGCCATCCCTGCCTCAAACAGATGGGTTGGCAGCGTCGCGCTGTGCCAGATATCCGCCGCACGCAGTGCCAGCGTCAGCAGCCAGAGCGCCAGCAGCGTACAACCCGCCGCGAACAGGCGTACCGTCCAGCGATAACCCTGTGGCCACAGGCTGCGCTTCATGAATTCACCGCTGTGCTCCATTTCCTGCAGCGTGCCGCGACATGCCCACAGCAACAGCAGGCCCGGTACGGCGGCCACCACGGTAAAGGCGTAAAATACCGGCCAGCCCCACAATTCAACCAGCCAGCCAGCCGCCGGACCGACATACACGCGTCCAACCGCTGACAGCGCTGACAGCAGCGCGAACTGCGTGGCCGAAAACGATTTGTTGCACAGCGTCATCAGCAACGCCACAAAGGCGGCGGTGCCCATGCCGCCGCACAGGTTTTCGATAAATACCGCGCTGGCCATGCTCCACAGATGCGGTGGCGTTACCGCCAGCAGCCAGTAAGCGAAATTAGATACCGCCTGCAGCACGCCGAAGATCATCAGCGCGCGGAACAGGCTCAGGCGCTGCATCAGCACGCCGCCGTACAGCGCACCGATAATGGTCGCCAGCAGGCCGAGCGTTTTATTCACCAGACCGACATCACCGGCGCTGAAGCCCACGCCGCGAATCAGGAAAGTGGTGGTGAGCGAAGCGGCGAACGCGTCGCCCAGCTTGTAGAGAATGATTAAGGTGATCAGCAGCCAGGCGTTGTTGCGCTGAAAGAAATCCTTCAGCGGAAACGCGACGGCCTGACGCAGCGAGTGCGGCTCGCGCACCGGTGCCTCAGGTTCACGCGCCAGCAGCGTGGCGATCAGTCCGGGCACCATCAGCAGCGCCATCAGCCAGTAGGTGGCCTGCCAGCCGAGATAGCGATCCGCCAGCCACAGCGCCAGGCCGCCGGAAATCAGCATCGCCAGCCGGTAACCGAGCACGGTAATCGCCGCGCCGCTGCCGCGCTCTTCCGGCGGCAGCACATCGGTTTTCCACGCATCAAACACAATATCCTGCGAGGCTGAGCAGAAAGCCACCAGCACCGCCAGCGCCGCCAGCAGGGTAAGGTCGCGTGATGGCTGCATAAAGCCCATCGCCACAATGCCGACAATCAGCGCTAACTGCGTGACCAGCAGCCAGCCGCGCCGCCGGCCAAGAAAGGGCGGAGTATAGCGATCCATCATCGGCGACCACAGGAACTTAAACACGTAAGCCTGACCGACGAGGGAGAAGAAACCAATGGTTTTCAGGTCGACATTCTCTACCGTCATCCACGCCTGTAGCGTACCGGCGGTCAGCGCCAGCGGCAGACCGGAAGCGAAACCGAGCAGCAGCAGGACCGCAGCGTTACGTTGGGTAAAAATACGCAGATAGTGAGATGTCATAGCCAGCCTGAAATGAAGCCCGGTCAGCGGGGACCGGGCAGGTTACTGCGGAAAATTAACGCGCGTTTTGCTTGATGAAGTTGTTGACGCTGGTGTCCTGCGCCATATCGGCAATCACGTCGCTCAGGGTCGAGTTAACCGCGTTGGTGATCTTATCGTTAGTGGCGCTGAAGGCACCCTCTACGCTGTAAGTCTGACGATAGTTTTTCACCTGCTTGTTGCCGTTTTTCGCGGTAGCGATAATAGAGATATCCGCTTTGGTGGTGATGCTGTAACGCACGTTGCCCTGTGTGACATCGGCGTACAGACCATTAACCACGATCTGCAGATCCACCGCGCCGTTCGGGCCAATCATGTAGCCGCGCGAGGTCATCTGCTTCTCCAGCACTTCCTGCAGCAGGAAACGCAGGTCGCGTGACGGGGTCAGGGTGATCAGCTGGCCGTCGCGGTTCACTTTGGCCAGCGCCTGATCGCTGCGCTGATCGGCACCGTTAACGCTGATGGTAACGCCCATCAGGCTCGGATCCTGCTGTGGCAGCTGGATTTTTGGCTGGATGTTCAGCGTGGTGTTATTGCTGGCGCAGCCGGCCAAAATAAAGGCAGCCAGCAGAGGGAATAACAGTTTTTTCAACATACTCATTCTCGTTAGCATATGGGTTGGTTTGCAAAACTGCGGCCATCATAGCATTGCGGCACGGCGAAAAAAGCCCCGCACCAGGGGAAATTGATTGTAAAGGATTTTTTCGGACAGCCGGACGCGGTAACCGATTGATCGGCAGCCTGAGCAGGCTAAGATGCGCAGCGCAGCAGGATTTATTTCCTGCCAGACTGCGGGAAAGGTAAAAACCTACTAATATTTAAACAGATGGGGCACAGCGCTCGCCGTAGAGGAGTGTTAACAATGATTCGCGAACAAATAGAAGAAAAGCTGCGTAACGCTTTTGAGCCTGCACATCTCGAAGTGCATGACGAAAGCTATCGTCATAACGTGCCTGCCGGTTCTGAAAGTCACTTCAAAGTGGTGATCGTCAGCGACCTTTTCACCGGACAGCGCTTCCTGCAGCGTCACCGCGCCATTTATGGCGAGCTGGCGACCGAGCTGGCAGGCAGCGTCCATGCGCTGGCGCTGCATACCTACACGCGCAAAGAGTGGGATGGACTGCAGGATACCGTGCTCGCCTCACCGAACTGTCGCGGTACCGGTACGCTGGCCTGAGTTTTCCTCTCCAGCTTCCTCCAAAACGGCCTGCGGGCCGTTTTTTCTTCCCTCAATGATGCACAAACGCGATCTGCGGCGCAAAAAAGCAGCAAAACCGTTAAAAAGTGGTGAGTTTGCAGCCTCGACTCATTCCGGGGATGCCGCTATAATGCGGCGTCTATTTTTCCGGAATGTCTTCGGGACGCTTCTGGTGACAGGGATTAGGTTCTGCCTGCAGAGGCCGTCCCGGTTGTTGGATACGGCGCATTAATTGTGTGGTGTCTGAAGTTGACCGAGCACGTGATTTTTTGAGGTAACAAGATGACAGTTTCAGTAGAAACCACTCAGGGTCTGGGCCGTCGCATTTCGATTACTGTTCCTAAGGACAGCATCGAAAGCGCAGTGAAGAAAGAACTGGTGGAAGTGGCTAAGAAAGTCCGTATCGACGGTTTCCGTAAAGGCAAAGTGCCGGCTACCATCATTAATCAGCGCTACGGTGCCTCTGTTCGTCAGGACGTCCTGAGCGAGCTGATGACGCGTAACTTCGTTGACGCCATCATCAAAGAGAAGATCAACCCAGCTGGCGCACCGAACTACGTGCCGGGTGAGTATAAAGAAGGTGAAGATTTCACCTACGCGGTTGAGTTCGAAGTGTATCCGGAAGTTGAGCTGAAAGGCCTGGATGCAATCGAAGTCGAAAAACCGGTGGTTGAAGTGACCGACGCTGACGTCGACACCATGCTGGAAACCCTGCAGAAGCAGCAGGCGACCTGGAAAGAGACCGATGCAGCGGCATCAGCAGAAGATCGCGCGACCATCGATTTCACCGGCTCTGTAGACGGCGAAGAGTTCGAAGGCGGCAAAGCGTCTGACTTCGTGCTGGCAATGGGTCAGGGTCGTATGATCCCAGGCTTCGAAGAAGGCATCACTGGCAAGAAAGCCGGCGACACCTTCACCATCGACGTGAAATTCCCGGATGACTACCACGCGGAAAACCTGAAAGGCAAAGATGCGAAGTTCGACATCGTGCTGAAGAAAGTGGAAACCCGCGAACTGCCGGAGCTGACCGCTGAATTCATCAAGCGTTTCGGCGTGGAAGATGGCTCCATCGAAGGTCTGCGCGCTGAAGTGCGTAAGAACATGGAGCGCGAGCTGAAAGGCGCTATCCGTAACCGCGTGAAGACGCAGGCGATTGACGGTCTGGTTAACGCGAACGAAATCGACGTGCCAGTGGCACTGATCGACAGCGAAATCGACGTTCTGCGTCGTCAGGCTGCACAGCGTTTCGGCGGCAACGAGAAGCAGGCGCTGGAACTGCCACGTGAACTGTTCGAAGAGCAGGCAAAACGTCGCGTTGTGGTTGGTCTGCTGCTGGGCGAAGTAATTCGCATCAACGAGCTGAAAGCCGATGAAGATCGCGTTAAAGCGCTGATCGAAGAGATGGCTTCTGCGTACGAAGATCCGCAGGAAGTGATCGAGTTCTACAGCAAAAACAGCGAGCTGATGAACAACATGCGCAACGTTGCGCTGGAAGAGCAGGCGGTTGAAGCGGTACTGGCGAAAGCCAAAGTGACTGACAAAGCCACTAACTTCCAGGAGCTGATGAACCAGACCTCTGCGGCCTGATTCGTGAGTTAACCCTGAGTGCTAAAGCCCGCGACCGCTGTGTCGCGGGCTTTTTCGTTTCTGGCGGAAACCAACCACATTTGTGCGCTATTTGACTAATTAATCGGCAAATTCTTCGCTAAGCTGTTTTTCCGTGTTAGCGAATGGGGAAAAGGTTGTTATGCTTGAAACAACTGGGCTGCATCCCCAGATACAGGGAGAATGCGTGAAAACAGTAAGACTGGCTGATTAACCGTCCTGTTATGTCGGAACGAGACCGCTGCGCATAGTTTTCGCCGCGCGCCTCGCGTAAAATCGGTACAGAATGTTGCCAATGAAATTTATCAGGAGACGGTAATGTCATACAGTGGCGATCGTGAATTTACTGCACCAACCAATGCGCTGGTGCCAATGGTGGTCGAACAAACCTCGCGCGGCGAGCGTTCTTACGACATCTACTCCCGCCTGCTTAAAGAGCGCGTGATCTTCCTGACCGGTCAGGTTGAGGATCACATGGCGAACCTGATTGTGGCGCAGATGCTGTTTCTGGAAGCTGAGAATCCTGAAAAAGACATTTACCTCTACATTAACTCGCCAGGTGGTGTGATTACCGCCGGTATGTCGATTTATGACACAATGAAGTTCATCAAGCCGGACGTGAGCACCATCTGTATGGGCCAGGCCTGTTCGATGGGCGCATTCCTGCTGACGGCGGGGACTAAAGGCAAGCGCTTCTGTCTGCCAAACTCACGCGTGATGATTCACCAGCCGCTGGGCGGCTATCAGGGCCAGGCGACGGACATTGAGATCCACGCGCGTGAAATCCTGAAAGTGAAGCAGCGTATGAATGAGCTGATGGCGGAACATACCGGCAAATCGCTGGAGCAGATTGAACGCGACACCGAGCGCGATCGTTTCCTCTCTGCCAGCGAAGCGGTAGAGTATGGCCTGGTCGACTCCATCCTGACGCATCGCCAATAAGACACATCTGTCTGCCCCTTACGCTATAGTTAACGGGTGCAGACAGGTGAGTTGCATGCATATCGGCCGTTGCTGTGCGGCCATTGCCGTACACCAATTAGGTCTGAGAACGAAAAGAGGTTAGCTGATGACAGATAAGCGCAAAGACGGTTCAGGTAAGTTGCTGTACTGCTCTTTCTGCGGCAAAAGCCAGCATGAAGTCCGTAAGCTGATTGCCGGGCCGTCAGTGTATATTTGCGACGAGTGTGTCGATCTGTGTAACGACATCATTCGCGAAGAGATTAAAGAAGTGGCCCCGCACCGCGAGCGCAGCGCGCTCCCGACGCCGCATGAGATCCGCCATCACCTTGACGATTATGTTATCGGTCAGGAGAAGGCGAAAAAAGTGCTGGCGGTGGCGGTGTACAACCACTACAAACGTCTGCGTAACGGCGACACCAGCAACGGGATTGAACTGGGCAAAAGTAACATTCTGCTGATCGGTCCAACCGGTAGCGGTAAGACCCTGCTGGCGGAAACGCTGGCGCGCCTGCTGGATGTGCCTTTCACCATGGCGGATGCCACCACGCTGACCGAAGCCGGTTATGTGGGCGAGGATGTGGAAAACATCATCCAGAAACTGCTGCAGAAGTGCGACTACGACGTACAGAAAGCGCAGCGCGGTATTGTGTACATCGATGAAATCGATAAGATTTCCCGTAAATCAGACAACCCGTCTATCACCCGTGATGTGTCAGGTGAAGGCGTACAGCAGGCGCTGCTGAAACTGATTGAAGGCACAGTGGCTGCCGTGCCGCCGCAGGGTGGACGTAAGCATCCGCAGCAGGAGTTTCTGCAGGTCGACACCTCGAAAATCCTGTTTATCTGTGGCGGTGCGTTTGCCGGCCTCGATAAAGTGATTTCACAGCGTGTTGAAACCGGCTCCGGTATTGGCTTTGGCGCGACCGTTAAAGGTAAATCGCAGAAAGCCAGCGAAGGCGAGTTGCTGTCACAGGTTGAGCCGGAAGATCTGATCAAATTTGGTCTGATTCCGGAGTTCATTGGTCGTCTGCCGGTGGTGGCGACGCTCAACGAGCTGAGCGAAGAAGCGCTGATCCAGATCCTGCGTGAACCGAAAAACGCCCTGACCAAGCAGTATCAGGCGCTGTTTAACCTGGAAGGCGTGGAGCTGGAGTTCCGTGACGAAGCGCTGACGGCGATTGCGAAGAAAGCGAACTCGCGTAAAACCGGGGCACGTGGTCTGCGTTCTATCGTAGAAGCGGCGCTGCTCGAAACCATGTACGACCTGCCATCAATGGAAGGCGTAGAGAAAGTGGTGATCGATGAGTCAGTGATCGAGGGGCAATCTGACCCGATGCTGATTTACGGTAAGCATGAAGCCCAGGCTTCTGGCGAATAAATAATCAATTACACCACGTTGTTATCTTAAAAAAGGGGAAAATGTTTCCCCTTTTATTTTTCTCACCTCTGTGACATTGAATGTCGTGCAAGCATCCCCATATACTCATAATCCTGTGGGTCTAACTGCATACAGCCTGTATCACGCGGTTCCCATCACCTGGCGGACATTAAACTAAGAGAGAGCTCTATGAATCCTGAGCGTTCTGAACGCATTGAAATCCCCGTGTTGCCGTTGCGCGACGTGGTGGTTTATCCGCACATGGTAATTCCGTTGTTTGTTGGTCGGGAAAAATCGATTCGTTGCCTCGAAGCGGCGATGGATCATGACAAGAAGATCATGCTGGTTGCCCAGAAAGAGGCTTCAACGGATGAACCTGGTATTAACGATCTCTTCGCGGTAGGGACCGTTGCTTCCGTACTGCAGATGCTGAAACTGCCAGACGGCACCGTTAAGGTGCTGGTGGAAGGTCTTCAGCGCGCACACATCACCACTTTAGCGGACAATGGCGACCACTTTGTTGCCCAGGCCGAATACCTGATCTCGCCGGAAATTGAAGAGCGCGAGCAGGAAGTGCTGGTGCGTACCGCCATCAATCAGTTTGAAGGCTACATCAAGCTGAACAAAAAAATCCCGCCGGAGGTGCTGACTTCACTCAACAGCATCGACGACGCGGCGCGTCTCGCCGACACCGTGGCGGCACACATGCCGCTTAAGCTGGCTGACAAACAGTCAGTGCTGGAGATGTCCGACATTAATGAGCGTCTGGAATATCTCATGGCGATGATGGAATCGGAAATCGATCTGCTGCAGGTTGAGAAGCGTATCCGCAACCGCGTTAAAAAGCAGATGGAGAAAAGCCAGCGCGAGTACTATCTGAATGAGCAAATGAAAGCGATTCAGAAAGAGCTGGGCGAGATGGACGATGCGCCGGATGAATACGAAGCGCTGAAACGCAAAATCGACGCGGCGAAAATGCCGGCCGAGGCGCGCGAGAAGGCCGAAGCCGAACTGCAGAAGCTGAAGATGATGTCACCGATGTCAGCGGAAGCCACCGTGGTGCGCGGCTACATCGACTGGATGGTGCAGGTTCCGTGGAACGCGCGCAGCAAGGTGAAAAAAGACCTGCGGAAAGCGCAGGAGACGCTGGATACCGACCATTACGGTCTGGAGCGCGTGAAAGACCGCATCCTTGAGTATCTTGCGGTGCAGAGTCGCGTCAGCAAAATTAAAGGGCCGATTCTGTGTCTGGTCGGACCGCCGGGCGTGGGTAAAACCTCGCTGGGACAGTCAATCGCCAAAGCCACTGGCCGTAAATATGTGCGTATGGCGCTGGGCGGCGTGCGTGACGAAGCGGAAATCCGCGGCCACCGTCGTACCTATATCGGGTCGATGCCGGGCAAACTGATCCAGAAAATGGCCAAAGTCGGCGTGAAAAACCCGCTGTTCCTGTTGGATGAGATCGACAAAATGTCATCCGATATGCGCGGCGATCCGGCTTCAGCGCTGCTGGAGGTACTGGATCCGGAGCAGAACATTGCGTTCAACGATCACTATCTGGAAGTGGATTACGATCTGTCAGATGTGATGTTTGTGGCTACCTCTAACTCCATGAACATTCCGGCTCCGCTGCTGGATCGTATGGAAGTGATTCGTCTCTCCGGCTACACCGAAGATGAGAAGCTCAACATCGCTAAACAGCACCTGCTGCCGAAGCAGATCGAGCGTAATGCGCTGAAAGAGAAAGAGATCAGCGTTGACGACAGCGCCATTATCGGCATTATCCGCTATTACACCCGTGAAGCGGGCGTGCGTAGCCTGGAGCGCGAACTCTCCAAGCTGTGCCGTAAAGCGGTAAAAGCGCTGCTGATGGACAAAGCGAAAAAGAGCATCAAAATCAACGGCGAAAACCTCAAGGATTTCCTGGGCGTGCAGCGCTTTGATTACGGCCGCGCTGACAGCGAAAACCGTGTTGGTCAGGTCACCGGCCTGGCGTGGACCGAAGTGGGCGGCGATCTGCTCACCATCGAAACCGCCTGCGTGCCGGGCAAAGGCAAGCTGACCTACACCGGTTCACTCGGTGAGGTGATGCAGGAGTCCATCCAGGCGGCGCTGACGGTAGTACGCGCCCGTGCGGAGAAACTCGGCATCAACGGCGACTTCTACGAGAAGCGTGATATCCACGTACACGTACCGGAAGGGGCGACGCCGAAAGATGGTCCAAGCGCCGGTATCGCGATGTGTACCGCACTGGTCTCCTGTCTGACCGGTAACCCGGTGCGTTCGGACGTGGCGATGACCGGCGAGATCACACTGCGCGGTCAGGTACTGCCGATTGGTGGCCTGAAAGAGAAACTGCTGGCGGCGCATCGCGGCGGCATCAAAACCGTGCTGATCCCGGACGAAAACAAGCGCGATCTGGAAGAGATTCCACAGAACGTGATTGCCGATCTGTCGATCCATCCGGTGAAGCGTATTGAAGAAGTGCTGAGCCTGGCGCTGGAAAATGCCCCGTACGGGATGCAGGTTGCCACGGCAAAATAGTGATTAGCGACAAAAAGCGCTAAAAAGCGAAGCTGGCAGGCCAAATCGGGCTTGCCAGCTTTTTTTTGTGCCGCTAATTTAGGGGGCTGCTGGATCAACGATTAAGATGAATACCGTTGTTTCAGCTCAACAGGCTTGATATAACTGGCTGCGCGTTCGCACCGGGCGGGAAGCGCGGGTGCGAGTGAATAATAAAAGAGGGGATGAAGAGAGTGAATAAGTCACAGTTGATCGACAAAATTGCTGCAGACGCTGACATTTCTAAAGCGGCAGCGGGACGTGTGTTAGATGCATTCATGGGCTCCGTTTCTGACGCGCTGAAAGGCGGTGACGAAGTGGCACTGGTCGGTTTCGGTACCTTCTCTGTACGCGAGCGTGCTGCCCGCACCGGCCGTAACCCACAAACCGGTAAAGAAATCACCATCCCGGCTGGTAAAGTACCGGGCTTCCGTGCAGGTAAAGCACTGAAAGACGCCGTCAATTAATGACCGCTGACCTGTCCATCGAAGCATTTTCTTCCATGGATTGAGGACGAAAAAGGCGTTCTCATGTAACATACGGGCACATCATTTTTGATGTGCCTTTTTTTATCTTGATGCGCGACTTTAGCCGCTGGCTTCAGTCTCCGCATGGTTGCCAGCTGCCAGCCTGAACCGCAGCTGCACGATGATGACATCGTGTCAGAGCTTTACATCCACACTACAGCGGAGTGTTGTCATACCATGATGGACAATTTACGCGCGGCGTCGAACCATGTCGTGCTCAAGATCATTCTGGGATTGATCATCCTGTCATTCGTACTGACCGGGGTGGGCAACTACCTGATTGGCGGTAACAGCGATTACGCTGCCAAAGTGAACGGCCATGAAATTAGCCGCGGTGAGCTGGAACAGGCGTTTAACAACGAGCGCAACCGTCAGCAGCAGATGCTGGGCGACCAGTTCTCGCAGCTGGCCAGCAACGACGGCTACATGCAGCAGATGCGCCAGCAGGCGCTGTCACAGCTGATCGATCAGGCGCTGCTCGATCAGTACATCAAAGATCTGCACATTGGCATCAGCGACGATCAGGTGAAGCAGGCTATTTTCAATCAGCAGGCTTTCCAGACCAACGGTAAGTTCGACAACGCGAAATACAACGGCCTGATCGCCAGCATGGGCTTTAGTGCCGATCAGTACGCCGAAGCGCTGCGCAAGCAGCTGGCGACGCAGCAGCTGATCAACGCCATCGCCAATACCGACTTCATGCTGAAGGGTGAAACCAGCAAGCTGGTGGATCTGGTCTCGCAGCAGCGCGAGATTCGTCAGGCGGTGATTGACGTTAATGCGCTGGCCGCGAAACAAACCGCCAGCGACGACGAAATCAATCAGTACTACCAGCAGCATCAGAGCAGCTTTATGGCACCTGAGCAGTTCCGCGTCAGCTACATCAAAATGGATGCGGCCAGCCTGCAGGAGAACGCCAGCGAAGCGGATATTCAGAGCTGGTACGATCAGCACAAAGCCGACTATTCACAGCCGCAGCGCAACCGTTACAGCATCATTCAGACCAAAACCGAAGCCGATGCCAACGCGGTGCTGGATGCGCTGAAAAAGGGCGAGGATTTCGCCACGCTGGCGAAGAGCAAATCCATCGACCCAATCTCTGCGCGTAAAGGCGGCGACATGGGCTGGCTGGAGCCGAACACCACGCCGGACGAACTGAAAAACGCCAACCTGACGCAGAAAGGTCAGCTGTCTGGCGTGATCAAGTCCTCAGTCGGTTTCCTGGTGGTGCGTCTGGACGATATCCAGCCAGAGCAGGTTAAACCGCTGGCGGATGTGCACGATGCGGTGGCGGATAAAGTGAAGCAGGAAAAAGCCGTCGACGCCTTCTATAAGATGCAGCAGAAGGTGAGCGAAGCCGCCAGCAACGACAACGAATCCCTGGCGGGCGCCGCACAGGCATCTGGCCTGAAAGTGGTGGAAACGGGCTGGATCACCCGCGATAACGTGCCGGCCGATCTCGATTTCGATGCGGTTAAACAGGCGATCTTCAACGGTGGCCTGACCGGTCAGAACGGCGCGCCGGGCAACAATTCTGACATCATCAGCGTCGATGGCGATCGGGCGTTTGTGTTGCGCATCAGCGAGCACAAACCGGAAGCGGTTAAACCGCTGGATCAGGTTAAAGCGCAGATTGCCGACAGTCTGAAGCATGACAAAGCGACGCAGCAGGCCAAAGCGCAGGCAGACAAACTGCTGACCGAGCTGAAAGCGGGCAAACAGGACGCGCTGCAGGCGGCTGGCATGACGCTGAGCGCCAGCAAAACCGTTGATCGCAACGCGCAGGATCCGGTGGCACAGGCCGCATTCAACCTGCCACAGCCAGCGGATAACCAGCCATCGTGGGGTGTCAGCGAAGATATGCAGGGCAACGTGGTGCTGGTCGCGCTGGATAAGGTCAGCGCGGGCAACATGCCGCAGGCGCAGATCGACGAAATGGTGAAAGGCGTGACGCAAAACAACGCGCAGATTGCCTTTGAAGCGCTGCTGGAAAACCTGCGTAAAGAGGCGAAGATTAAGTACGGCGCCGCCGCACAAAACCAGTAAGCCTCACAAAAAAAAGGTAAACTGCTGCAATACCGAAAGGCCGCTTCTGCGGCCTTTTCCATTTCTGATCATCACCTTTTGAGTGGGTTTCTCGCTTGTGCCACCCTGCAGTGGCTGTCAAACACAAGGAGAAACACAGCATGGTTAAATCAACATTTCGTGCCTTTTGCATCACGCTGGCGCTGGGCGGCGCGCTCTGGACCAGCGGACTGGCGGCGGCGGAAAGCCCCAGTGAAACGCAGGCGACGCAGGTGTCCACGCCGCAGCAGGAACAGGTCAGCATCAATCAGGCCACGGCCGAGCAGCTGGCCGCCGCCATGAACGGTATTGGACTGAAAAAAGCGCAGGCGATTGTCAGCTATCGTGAGCAGTACGGGCCCTTCAGCGCCATCGAGCAGCTGAAAGAAGTACCGGGTATTGGCAGTGCGCTGGTGGAGCGGAACAGCGCGCGGCTGAAATTGTGAAGCGGCTCGCGACTCTGAAGGATTGCTAAAGCGGCCCATCAGGCTGTGCTATGCTCAACAGGTCCAACCAGTTGTCATTCACAGCCTGAACAGGAGCAATCATGCAAACTATCATCAAAGTGCGCGGCTATCATCTTGACGTCTATCAGCATGTGAACAATGCGCGCTACCTGGAATTTCTGGAAGAGGCGCGCTGGCAGTGGCTGGAAGATGCCGATGCCTTTCACTGGCTGCTGGAGCAGCAGCTGGCGTTTGTGGTGGTGAATATCAACATTAACTATCGTCGTCCGGCGGTGCTGGGCGACGTGCTGCACATTGAGAGCGAGGTCTCGCAGCTCAACGGCAAAAGCGGCATTATTTTACAGCGGGTGGTGCTGGCGGGTGATAATACGCTGGTGGCGGATGCGGCGCTGACCTTCGTCTGCATCGATTTGCGCACGCAAAAAACCGTGCCGCTGGAAGGGGAGTTACGTGAACGCCTGGCGGCATTGATGACCGCGCCTTCCTGAGCTGGCATGCCCAGAAAGCACGCCAGCTCGCAGTGCGGTCGCAATCAGCGCAGGCCGCTTTTCTGTTTCATCGCCGCCATCACGCTGGCCGCATTGGCCTGGTAATCGGCCAGGCCGCGCGCGCGCAGATGGCAGGCCGCACACTCACCACAGCCGTCGCCTTTGACGCCGTTGTAGCAGGTTAGCGTCTCCGATCGGACCAGCGGCAGCTGCTGCCAGTAGTCCGCCAGCGCCCAGGTTTCCGCTTTATTCAGCCACATCAGCGGCGTTTCAAAACGCACGTCGCGCGCCATGCCGAGAGTGACGGCGTTGTTCAGCGCTTTGACAAACTCGTCACGGCAATCCGGGTAGCCGGAAAAATCGGTTTCACATACGCCGGTGATCACCGCTTCGGCTTCCACCTGATAGGCATAAATTGAGGCCAGCGTCAGAAACAGGATGTTACGCCCCGGGACAAAGGTGCTGGGCAGGCCGCTGGCCTGCGGATTGTAGGCCGGCACCGGAATGTTATCGCGCGTCAGGCTGCTGACCGCCAGTTCATTGAGCAGCGTTACGTCCAGCACTTTGTGCGCCCGCGCGCCCAGCTGGTGCGCCAGCTCTGCGGCGACGCTGATCTCTTCGCGATGGCGCTGACCATAATCAAAGGTCACGCAGTGCACTTCATCATACTGCTGCAGCGCCTGAATCAGACAGGTGGTGGAGTCTTGTCCGCCACTGAATACGACAACGGCTCGTTTCATGTTTTCTTCCCCATAAATCAGTGCGCCTATGGTACTGACTCTGGCGCGGGCTGAACAGCACCGCCTGCGGCAGGCGGCGGGATCCAGGCGCGGGTGAAATCGAACCAGCCCATGCTGTTAAGCTGAATACCTTCGACGCCAGGCGGGGCAAACACCTGGTAGCGATAGTTAAACAGCGGCAGCAAATGGCCGTCGCGCATTAACCGCTGAAACAGCTGATGAATTGCGGCGCTGCGCAGTGCCGGGCTGGCCTGACGGGCGATAGCGTGCAGCGGTGCCTGCAGTACCGCCGGACGCAGCGGTTGCCAGGCCGCATCATTTTCCAGCCAGTTCACCAGGGTAAACTGCGGCGCATCACCAATCAGACGGTCGCCCATGATGATGTCGGCGTCACTCAGATCGATGTCGTCGCGCCAGCTTTTGACGTCGTGAAATACGCAGGTGAGGGTACAGCCCTGTGCCGCCAGCAGCGGCACCAGCGCCTGGGCCATGACGTGCAGTTCGATGGGCTGGTGATAATGCAGCGTCAGCGTTGCGGGCACTGTGCCTTCCGGGCGGTGTGGGGCGGGCAGCGGCCAGCCGGGCAGCAGCTCTGCGGTTGGCGTAATTAAGCCTTCATCCAGCGGCAGCTGCTGAATGACGCCGCTGTGCTGAATCAGCGCGAGCAGCGTTTTGGCCTGCGCCTGGCTGAAGCGAGCCGAGAAACGCGGCGCCAGGTAACAGAAACCGAGACTGATGCTGCGATCCACCGGCCGCAGCGTGTCCAGCTTGTCGGGATCGCCAATGGCGATCTGCACCGGATGGCGGCAGCTGGTGCCCAGCCCGCGCTCGAACAGCTGCGGCGTAATCCAGTATTCCACCACCTGAATCAGCGGACGCTGATGGTGCCAGCGCGCATGGCTCTCCAGCCGCACCAGCTCGCGGGTAAAGTGCGTCAGGCGCCACGGTCCGCTGCCGATATCGGCATGTTCCGGATGCGGCAGCAGGCAAAACTGATGCGCCAGCCGCTGCGGTAGCCAGTAATCGCTGGTGCGCAGCCGGATACGCAGCGCCAGCGGATGTGGCGCATCGATGTGTTCCACCGCCGCCAGCAGGCGGCCGCCCTGCGGCGTCTGCATGATACGTTGCAGCTGCTGGACCAGCTGTTCCGCCTGCACCGGTTCGTCGTTGTGCCAGCTGAGCAGTGGCCGCAGCCAGAAATACCATTCGCGGCCCTGCGCATCGTGCTGCCAGTGATGTGCCAGATCGCCCTCGACATCATCCGCGTTAAAGCGCGTCAGGCCGGAAAAAATCTGGCGTACCAGATGCTGCTCGGCGCGTCCGGTGAGCTGCAGCGGATCCAGCGCCTCCATCGCGCGATAATAGGGAATGCGTAGCACGGGCGCCTGGTTCAGCCACTGGCCGCCCATCAGTGGGCGCAGCATTTTCACCAGCCGTTCAGGCGCGACATCCAGCACCTGCAACGCCTGTACCGCTTCACCGGCTGCCAGCTGCTGGCTGAGCAACTGCTGACGCAGCTGTTCGGGAGAGAGCAGAAAGCGCAGTTCGCCTTGTTTACCGCGTCCCGCCGCACCGTGCCACTGCAGCCAGCCCGCCTGCTGCCACTGCCGCAGCAGGGTACGCACGTGGCGCTCGCTGCAAAAGCAGTGCTGCGCCATGGCCGCAACGCTGATGCGCTGCGCTTCGCCCTGGCTAAGCTGCCAAAGGCGCTGAAACTGATTAACCCGATGAAGCTGTCGCATGATTAAACCCGGAACAGTTTTTTGAAAGTATTCACTATTAGTTCCGTAATTACCAGGCGATAGTAAACCCCTCATTCAGACCGGAGAGTTTCTATGGCCCGCCTCGCGGCATTTGATATGGACGGTACACTGCTGCTGCCTACCCACCGTTTAGGTGCGGAGACGCTGCAGAGCCTCAACGCCCTACACCAGCGTGGCGTTACACTGGCGTTTGCCACGGGGCGTCACCTGCTGGATATGCAGGCAGTACGTCAGCAGATCACCTTGCCCGCCTGGCTGATCACCGGTAACGGCACGCGCATTCACGATGTCGAGGGCAGGCAGCTGTACGGCTGTGATTTAGCGCCGTCGGTGGCGGAAGAGGTGTTGCACAGTCACTGGCAAACCCCCGCGTCGATCCACATCTTCAATGACGAAGGCTGGTTTACCGATAAACCGCTCCCGGGATTGCTGGAAGCGCATGCGATGAGCGGATTTCACTATCAGCTGCGTGATTTACGCCGCATGCCGGCACATGAAGTCACCAAGATCTGCTTTATCGCGCCGTATGAGATGCTGCTGGCGCTGAAGATTGAACTGCAACAGGCGCTCGGCGATCGCGCCAGCCTGTGCTTCTCCGCCAGGGAGTGTCTGGAAGTTTTACCGGTGGATTGCCACAAAGGCGCCGCGCTGGCGCGGCTGTGCCAGCATCTGTCGCTGTCGCTGGCGGATTGCATGGCATTTGGCGATGCGATGAACGACCGCGAAATGCTGGAGCGCGTCGGGCGCGGTTTCATCATGGGCAACGCCATGCACCAGCTAAAAACCTCGCTGCCCCATTTACCGATTATTGGCCATTGCGAGACACAGGCAGTGTCTCACTACTTAAATCACTGGATGACCACACCACACCTCGATTATTCCCCCGAATGCTGAGGCTTACAGTGAACCGGACAGAATGTCCGGTTTTTTATTGCAGCTCGCGCTGCCACGCCTGAATATCGCCGATCTGCTCAGCGACCCACTGCGGATTGTAATAGGTATCCGGATAGCGCTCGCCGCTGTCACACAGCAGCGTCACCAGCGCGGCGGATTGCCCCTGCGCACGCAGCCGTTTTGCCACCTGCAGCATGCCCCAGAAATTGGTGCCGGTAGAGGCGCCCGGACGCCGGCCGAGAATCTGCTCCAGCCTTAGCATGGCCGCCACGGTGGCGCCATCGGGCACTTTCATCATTTCGTCAATCACATCCGGTAAAAACGACGGCTCAACGCGCGGGCGACCAATCCCCTCAATCAGGCTGCCACGCTCGCTGCGCAGTGTGCGATCGCGGCTGTGCCAGTAATCGAAAAACACCGAGTGTTGCGGATCGACCACCAGCAGGCGCGTGTCGTGGCCCTGATAGCGAATGTAGCGCCCCAGCGTAGCCGAGGTGCCGCCGGTGCCGGCACTCATGATCAGGGTGTGCGGCACCGGGAAAGGTTCATGCGCCATCTGGCGGAAAATGCTTTCGGCAATATTGTTGTTGCCGCGCCAGTCGGTGGCGCGTTCGGCGTAGGTAAACTGATCCATAAAATGGCCGTTGAGTTCACGTGCCAGGCGCTCGGATTCGCTGTACAGCTGGCACGGATCGGCGACGAAGTGGCACTCCCCGCCGTAAAAGCGGATCAGCTCGATTTTGCGCCGCGCAGTGCTGGCTGGCATCACGGCGATAAACGGCAGGCCGAGCAGACGGGCAAAATAGGCTTCCGACACCGCGGTGCTGCCGGAGGAGGCTTCGATGATCGGCGTGTTTTCTCCAATCCAGCCATTGGCCAGACCATAGAGAAAAAGCGAACGCGCCAGGCGATGTTTCAGGCTGCCGCTTGGATGGGTGCTTTCATCCTTAAGATAAAAGCGAATGCCGGGGAAATCGTCCAGCGTAAAACGGATCAGGTGCGTATCAGCGGAGCGCTGAAAGTCGGCGTTAATTTCATTGATAGCGTGGCGAACCCAGGGCGTTTGCATGGTGCGATTCCGGCAGCGAGATTGCGCTCAGTGTAAGGCACTGGCAGGAAAAAGAGGTTGCTAAAAGTTGGTTATAATTGGCAAATAAGAGAAAATTTTTCTCCTGAGGTGGCGAATGCTAGATAAAACTGACCGCACACTGCTGGCGCTGCTGCAAAAAGACTGCACGCTGTCACTGCAGGCGCTGGCCGATGCGGTGAATCTCACCACCACGCCGTGCTGGAAACGCCTGAAAAAGCTGGAAGATGATGGCATTATTCGGGCGCGCGTCGCGTTGCTGGATGGTGAAAAGCTCGGCCTGTCGCTCACCGCCTTTATGCTGATCAAAACCCAGCAGCACAGCAGCGACTGGTTTCAGCAGTTTGTCGCGGTGGTACAGCAGATGCCGGAAGTGATGGCCTTTTACCGCATGGCGGGCGAGTACGACTACCTGCTGCGCATTCAGGTGGCCGATATGAAGAGCTACGACGCGTTTTACAAGCGTCTGGTTAACGGCGTGCCGGGGCTGATTGACGTCACCTCCAGCTTCGCTATGGAAGAGATTAAATACACCACCGCCTTGCCGGTAGCGCCCTGAACGGGCATTACAAGAGATTGTTTTGTGCGATTATTCAGCCAGTTAAGTTGGTATTTTTTGCGCGAGTGGCGGCGCTATCTGGGCGCCATCAGCTTGCTGATTATCATTGCGCTGCTGCAGCTGCTGCCTCCGCATCTGGTCGGCGTGATTGTCGACGGCGTGACCCAGCACAGCCTGACGCGCGGCGAAATTTTTCTGTGGATCGGCGTGATGCTGGTGACCGCAGTGATTGTCTATTTGCTGCGCTACGTCTGGCGCGTGCTGTTGTTCGGCGCCTCTTACCAGCTGGCGGTGGAGCTGCGCGAAGATTTTTACCGCCAGCTTAGTCGCCAGCATCCGGCGTTTTACCTGCGCCACCGCACCGGCGATCTGATTGCCCGCGCCACCAACGATGTCGACCGTGTGGTGTTTGCCGCCGGTGAAGGCGTGCTGACGCTGGTGGATTCGCTGGTGATGGGGCTGGTGGTACTGGCGGTAATGAGCGTGCAGATCAGCTGGGAGCTGACGCTGCTGGCCCTGATTCCGATGCCGCTGATGGCACTGGCGATCCAGAAAGATGGTGCACGTCTGCATCAGCGCTTCAAAGTGGCGCAGGCAGCGTTCTCCAGCCTGAACGACCAAACGCAGGAGAGCCTGACCAGCATCCGCATGATCAAAGCCTTTGGCCTGGAAGATCATCAGTCGAGCCAGTTTGCCGATATCGCCAGCGACACCGGCCGCAAAAATCTGCACGTGGCGCGCGTTGATGCGCGCTTCGATCCCATCATTTATATCGCCGTGGGCTTTTCGAATTTGCTGGCGATTGGCGGTGGCGGCTGGATGGTGTGGCACGGTTCACTGACGCTCGGGCAGCTCACCAGCTTCGTCATGTACTTAGGGCTGATGATTTGGCCGATGCTGGCGCTGGCGTGGATGATTAACATCGTCGAGCGCGGCAGCGCGGCCTGGAGCCGTATTGGTGCGCTGCTGGCGGAAGCGCCTGCGGTTGAGGATGGTCAGCAGCCACTGCCGGTGGAAGCGGGCGTGCTGCAGGTGGCGATCCGCGCCTTCCACTATCCGGCGAGCAGCGCGCCGGTGCTGAGCGACGTGCATTTCCAGCTACAACCCGGGCAGATGCTTGGGCTGTGCGGGCCTACCGGCTGCGGCAAAAGCACGCTGCTGAGCCTGATTCAGCGCCATTTTGATATCGATCAGGGCGAGATTTGCTATCACGCCATTCCGCTACCGCAACTACGGCTGGACAGCTGGCGCAGCCGGCTGGCGGTGGTAAGTCAGACGCCGTTCCTGTTTTCCGATACCGTTGCGAATAACCTGGCGCTGGGCCGCCCGGAGGCAACGCAGGAAGAGATCGAGCGCGTGGCGCAGATGGCCTGCGTGCACGATGACATACTGCGTCTGCCACAGGGGTACGCTACCGAAGTGGGTGAGCGCGGTGTCATGCTCTCTGGCGGGCAGAAACAGCGCATCGCCATTGCGCGTGCGCTGTTGCTCAACGCGGAGATTCTGATCCTCGACGATGCGCTGTCGGCGGTTGATGGCCGTACCGAACATGAAATCTTGCATAATCTGCGCCTGTGGGGCAAAGGGCGCACGCTGATCATCAGCGCGCATCGGCTGTCGGCGCTGACCGAAGCCAGCGAGATCCTGGTATTGCAGCAGGGCGCAGTGGCACAGCGCGGCGATCACGATACGCTGGCGGCGCAGCCGGGCTGGTATCGCGATATGTATCGCTATCAGCAGCTGGAAGCCGCGCTGGATGAGGACGAGTCAGAACAGGGAGCCGACCATGGCTAAATCGCAACGCTTATGGCCAACGCTGAAACGCCTGCTGGCCTACGGCAAACCGTGGCGCAAATCACTGTGGCTGGCCGTCGGCATGCTGTGGATCGCTGCCGCTGCCGAAGTCACCGGTCCGGTTCTGGTCAGCTATTTTATCGATAACCTGGTGGCAAAACATCAGATGCCGTGGGGCATTGTGGCCGGGCTGCTGGTGGGCTTTGTGCTGCTGCAGCTGCTGGCAGCGGGTCTGCACTATTTCCAGGCGCTGCTGTTTAACCGCGCGGCGATTGGTGTCGTGCAGCAGCTGCGCGTCGACGTGATGAATGCGGCGCTGCGCCAGCCGCTCAGTGCCTTCGACACCCAGCCGGTGGGGCAGATTATTTCGCGCGTCACCAACGACACCGAAGTGATCAAAGATCTTTACGTCACGGTGGTGGCCACTGTGCTGCGCAGCGCTGCGCTGATTGGCGCGATGCTGGTGGCGATGTTTGCACTCGACTGGCGTATGGCGCTGGTGGCGCTGGTGATTTTCCCGCTGGTGTTAACGGTGATGCTGATCTATCAGCGCTACAGCACGCCGATTGCGCGCCGCGTACGTAGCTATCTGGCCGAAATCAATAATGGCTTCAACGAAGTGATTAACGGCATGAGTGTGATCCAGCAGTTTCGCCAGCAGGCGCGCTTTGGCGAGCGCATGGGCGAAGCCAGCCGCTCGCACTATCTGGCGCGGATGGAGACGCTGCGGCTGGACGGCTTTCTGCTGCGTCCGCTGCTCAGCCTGTTTTCTGCACTGATTTTGTGCGGTCTGCTGATGCTGTTCAGCTTTGCCACGCCGGGCGTGTTTGAGGTTGGCGTGCTATACGCCTTTATCACGTATCTTGGCCGCCTTAACGAGCCACTGATTGAGCTCACCACGCAGCAGTCAATGCTGCAGCAGGCGGTGGTGTCGGGCGAACGTATTTTTGAACTGATGGATGCGGCGCAGCAGGGCTACGGCAGTGACGCTCAGCCGCTGGCTTCCGGGCGTATCACCCTGCGCGATGTCAGCTTTGCCTACCGCGACAACCGCGACGTGCTCAGCCATATCGATCTCGAGGTGCCGGCGCGCGGCTTCGTGGCACTGGTCGGCCATACCGGCAGTGGCAAAAGCACTTTAGCCAATCTGCTGATGGGCTACTATCCGGTGACGCGCGGCAGCATAGAACTGGATGGTCGCCCGCTGCGCCAGCTGACGCACGATGCGCTGCGCGGCAGCGTGGCGATGGTGCAACAGGATCCGGTGGTACTGGCCGATACGCTATTGGCCAACGTGCGTTTGGGACGCGATATCAGCGAAGAGGACGTGTGGCGTGCGCTGGAGAAGGTGCAGCTGGCACCGCTGGCCCGCGCGATGCGCGACGGCATTCATACCCGGCTCGGTGAGCAGGGGAACACGCTGTCGGTCGGGCAGAAACAGCTGCTGGCGCTGGCGCGCGTGCTGGTGTCGCTGCCGCAGATTCTGATCCTCGATGAGGCCACTGCCAATATCGACTCAGGCACCGAGCAGGCGATTCAGCAGGCGCTGCGCACGCTGCGCCAGCACAGCACGCTGGTGGTGATTGCTCACCGTCTTTCCACCATCACCGAAGCGGATCAGATTCTGGTGCTGCACCGTGGTCAGGTAGTCGAACGCGGTACGCACACCGAACTGCTGGCGCACCAGGGCCGTTACTGGCAGATGTACCAGCTGCAGCAGGCTGGCGATGAACTCGCGGCGGGCATACCCGCAACGGCAGAGGGGTGATTTGCACCTTTTTTGCGCAGATTTATCGGAATGTTCTGTATTGATGCACTCCTTTGAGGCCGCAAGCACCAAAGGAGTGCAGTAAAGTCCCACCTTTCTGTTTTTCCGAATGAAAACCTTGCCCGTTACGCCATACCGGAGCGCGATACTCTGCGCCCGGCAGCCTTAGCTCCCACTTTTGCCATTTGTGGCACAGCCTTTGCTTAACTCTCTACGTGTCCGCGAAGACTCACCTATTTTTATATCCGGAGGGGAACGTATGAAGCTGGTTACCGTGGTAATCAAACCATTTAAGCTGGAGGACGTGCGTGAAGCCTTATCCTCCATTGGCATTCAGGGCCTGACCGTGACCGAAGTGAAAGGCTTCGGTCGTCAGAAAGGCCATGCAGAACTGTACCGCGGTGCCGAGTACAGCGTTAACTTCCTGCCAAAAGTAAAAATCGATATTGCGATTGCGGACGATCAGCTGGATGAAGTGGTGGATGTGATCAGCAAAGCCGCGTACACCGGCAAAATTGGCGACGGCAAAATTTTCGTCGCGGAACTGCAGCGCGTGATTCGTATTCGTACCGGCGAGACCGACGAAGCAGCACTGTAACTGGGGCTCTGAATTGTGATGGGATGGAAAGAAATGAATAAAGTAATGACTAAGTTGGGCCTCACCAGCCTGGCGCTGTTACCGTCTCTTGCGATGGCAGCTGCGCCTGCCGTAGCGGATAAAGCCGATAACGCGTTTATGATGATTTGTACCGCGCTGGTACTGTTCATGACAATTCCCGGCATTGCCCTGTTTTACGGCGGCCTGATTCGCGGCAAAAACGTGCTGTCGATGCTGACTCAGGTCGCGGTGACGTTCGCGTTAGTATGCGTACTGTGGATCGTCTACGGCTACTCGCTGGCGTTCAGCGAAGGCAACGCCTTCTTCGGTAACTTCCAGTGGGCGATGCTGAAAAATATCGAGCTGAAAGCGGTGATGGGCAGCTTCTATCAGTACATTCACGTGGCGTTCCAGGCTTCCTTCGCCTGTATCACCGTGGGGCTGATTGTTGGTTCGCTGGCTGAGCGTATTCGCTTCTCGGCGGTACTGATTTTCGTGCTGGTGTGGCTGACGCTGGCCTATCTGCCTATCGCACATATGGTGTGGGCTGGCGGCTTCCTGGCACAGGATGGCGCGCTGGACTTCGCTGGCGGTACCGTGGTGCACATCAACGCCGCCGTTGCGGGTCTGGTTGGTGCTTACCTGGTAGGCAAGCGTGCTGGCTTCGGTAAAGAAGCGTTCAAACCGCATAACCTGCCAATGGTGTTTACCGGTACCGCGATTCTGTACGTTGGCTGGTTCGGCTTCAACGCCGGCTCTGCGTCTTCCGCTAACGAAATCGCGGCGCTGGCCTTCCTGAATACCGTAGTGGCCACTGCGGGTGCCGTGCTGTCGTGGGTGTTCGGTGAGTGGGCGCTGCGCGGTAAGCCTTCACTGCTGGGTGCGTCTTCTGGCTTCATCGCCGGTCTGGTTGCCATCACGCCAGCCTGTGGTTATGTCGGCGTCGGCGGCGCACTGATTATCGGTCTGGCCGGTGGCCTGGCAGGTATCTGGGGTGTGACCACGCTGAAGAAATGGCTGCGCGTGGATGACCCGTGCGATGTGTTCGGTGTGCACGGCGTGTGTGGCATCCTCGGTTGTGTCCTGACCGGCGTGTTTGCCTCCTCGTCACTGGGTGGCGTCGGCTACGCAGAAGGCGTGACCATGGGCCATCAGGTTTGGGTTCAGCTGTTCAGCTGTGGCCTGACCATCGTCTGGTCTGGCGTGGTCGCCTTCATTGGCTTCAAGCTGGCAGATATGATTGTTGGCCTGCGCGTACCGGAAGAACAGGAACGTGAAGGTCTGGATGTGAACAGCCACGGTGAGAACGCTTACAACCAGTAAGTGCCGGCTGGCAGAAGAGCAGTGCGCTATAACAATAATGATGAGAAAGGGGCGAGATAATCGCCCCTTTTTTTATGCTTCGCGCTGACGCATCACCCCTTCCTGCACCGTCGTCGCCACCAGCGTGCCGTCCTGGCTGAAGAACTCACCGCGCACGAAGCCGCGCGCGCCGGACGCTGAGGTGCTTACCACGCTGTACAGGAGCCACTCTGAGAGATCGAATGGACGGTGGAACCACATGGAGTGGTCAATCGTCGCCACCTGCATATCCGGCTCAAGGAAGCCTTTGCCATGCGGCTGCAGCGCGACCGGCAGAAAGTTGAGATCGGAAGCGTAGCCCAGCAGATATTGATGAATGCGGCGATCGTCCGGCAGCTGGCCATTGGCACGCACCCAGACCTGGCGCAGCGGCTCATCAACGTGGCCTTTCAGCGGATTGTGGATCTGCACCGGACGGATATCCAGCGGGCGCTCGGCGAGGAATTTTTCTTTCAGCTTGAGCGGCAGGTGCGCAGCCAGTCGGTGGGCGAGATCCTGCTCGGAGGGCAGGTTATCGGGTCCCGGCACCTGCGGCATGCTGTTCTGATGCTCGAAGCCATCTTCCGGTGCCTGAAAGGATGCGGTCATGTAGAAGATCGGCTGACCGTTTTGTACGGCGCTGACGCGGCGGGCGCTGAAGCTTTTGCCGTCGCGCAGGGTTTCCACATCGTAAATAATGGCTTTCTGGCTGTCGCCCGGGCGCAGAAAGTAGCTGTGGAAGGAGTGAATGATACGGGCTTCCGGCACGGTTTGTTTTGCCGCATACAGCGCCTGTCCCACCACCTGGCCGCCAAACACCTGGCGCAGGCCGAGATCTTCACTCTGGCCGCGAAACAGACCCTCTTCCAGTTTTTCCAGATTCAATAAATTAAGCAGGTTGTGCAGTGCCTGGCTCATAACGGATTCCTCAGTGATGCCAATGGCGTCAGTGTGAAAGATCCGACCAGTTTGCGCAACGCTTTTACCCGGTTTTCAGCAGCATGGCGGGGCTTCAGGCGCAAAGGGGATTTTTGTGCCAGAATTAACAGCAATCGGCGGTGGAAAACCCAGCCAATAAATTTACCGCCGACAATCATAGTGTTCATAAGGAGACGACATCGATGAAACTCTGGCATGTAATTAGCGGTATGACACTGGCGGTGGCAATCACAGGCTGTGCCGATCACAGTAAACCCGTGCCGACGCCAACTTTAGGCGCCAGCGTGGCCGGGCAGCCGTCGGCGATTGCCCAGCCGAACGTAAGCGGTTCCGTCTATATTCGCCAGCGTATTGCGCTGCCGCCGGATGCGGTGCTGACCGTGACGCTGGCCGATGCGTCACTGGCGGACGCGCCGTCCAAAGTGCTGTCACAGCGTGTGGTTCGCACCGAGGGCAAACAGGCACCGTTCCAGTTTGTGCTGCCCTTTAACCCGGCTGATATCCAGCCGAACGCGCGCATTTTGCTGAGCGCAGCGATCACCATCGACGGCAAGCTGGCGTTTATCACCGATACGGTGAAACCGGTGATTAATCAGGGTGGAACGAAAGCGGAACTGCTGCTGGTACCGGTGACCAATATGGCGATGCCAACCCAGCCGGGCGCTGCTACCACCGTGCCTTCGACGTCGCCAACTCAGGTTACGCCGTCAGCCTCCGTGCCGGCACCAACCAGTCTGTAAGTTGAAACGGGAGACAGCGCGTTACGGCAGCTGCGCCAGAATGGCACTGCAGAAAGTAAAGGCGCTGTCTCGTCCCTGATCGCTCGGCACACGCCATCCCTGGCGTGTGACTCTTTACTTTCTGCAGTGCCATTCCCGCGCCTTAAAGGGAGTGCGGCCTGTCAGCATTAATACTCCCAGCGATACTTCGCCAGTTCAATTTCTCCCGCATCACTCACTTCAATACCTTCGGCTTCCAGCGCATCGCGCTGACGAAAAAGATCATCACCCTGCAGCGAAATACGACCATGACGATTAATCACGCGGAACCACGGCAGTTTACTGCCTGGCGGCAGGCGCCGCAGCACGCCGCCCACCTGACGTGCGGCGCGCGGTGAACCGGCCAGCAGCGCGACATCGCCGTAGGTCGTCACTTTACCGGCAGGAATAGCGGCAACAATTTGCCAGACGCGCTCGGAAAAATTGCTCTGTTCACTCACTGACGCACCTCGTCTGCGGGAAAAGCGCCACTTTAGCATGCGGTTGCGGCTATCTGCAGGGTTTTGCCGCCGGCCTGTTCAAGAAACCAACGGTTGCCCGGCCTGCGCTTGCAATTGCCAGGGGCTTCCCCGATAATGCCAGCGCTCTCAACATGAGAGCTCGTCAATGGGGGCCCTGTTGGTTCTCCCGCAACGCTAACTTGTGAACTCGGTCAGGTCCGGAAGGAAGCAGCCGCAGCAGGCGACGCGTGTGCCGGGATGTAGCTGGCAGGGCCTCCACCATTTCTGCCCATGCAAAATCCCTGCGCGCAATGCGGCACAGCACCCTGTCGGCACTCCTTTGCCTGCCTGTCATCCGTGGAAATAAAGGTGAGTAACGAAACGACCTGCGGGGAGAAAACTTAGCGGACGTACTTCCAGACAGATCCGGGCACTTTGTCATAGAGCTTGTTCATGGTCAGCTCGGCCAGACGGTGATCGGCTGCGGAGTAGAATACCGCTAACTCATCATCGGGTAATTCATACTTGTTCTTTTCAATCACCCGTTCAAGGGTGTCAATTGAGCGACAACGACGCAGTCGCATCAAATAGTCTGTTTTGGTTAAGGCTGGGTTGCTCATAAATAAACCGGTCTCACTCTGATGCTAAAAGGAATGGCTGGGTTGCTGGAGATAAGCGCACTCTTCGGCAAACAGATTAAATAAGCGTTTTGCTGAACGTTGCCACCGTTGAAGATCCTGGGTATTGATTCCATAGCTGCTAAACAGCATAAAGGTATCATCAAGATATTCATCGATTTGCGTAATCAGCGCTTCATCTTCAACATGCTTAATTTTGTAATTCATCGTGAAAGAGGCGATATGCTCAATCAAATCGTTGAGCTGTAAATTGCCTGGCGAAGTGGGATCATTAACCCAGCCGTGATGGCTGTCGGTTAGCGTCGCCATACTTTCGTCAAACAGGTTCTCACACAGAAATTTAAGCTGGGCAATATCATGCCGTTTCGGTGAGTATTCGTCCATCTTTTTCCCCTCCATAGCGAGCACAGTTACCGCGACGCGGCGAGATTTGGAAAAGCTACCAGGGAGCGATCACGAATAAAAAGAATTCAGCGACCTTTTAAATATAATCCACAATCATTAGTTTTGCTCACCCAATTACTAAATATTACAATTCGTCGCACGGTGACGGGCGGGTATTGTCTATCACCTCAAACACCAGCGCACCGGGCGTTGTCTGGAACATAACTTCTTCACGTTGGGTAAAGGTTTCATTTAAATCAAGGCAGGGATTAAATAAATCCCACGTGAAATCGTAAAGCATTTTAAATCGTTTGTGGCCGACGGGCTGAATGGAAATAATGGTAAAACTGTCCGGAACTAATTGCGCGTTTTGAGAATACCACTGTAAATCGCCGGCAAGGTCCTGGGCTATTTTGAGAATATTCCCCTGGATAATCTGGCGTAACTTGCCGCAATCATCCTCATTCACGTCAATATCACTATGAATAATAGACTGCATTCTGCATCCCGTAAAAAGCAAGGAGAGTTCTATCATTGGCTTTCAGCTCTGACATTGCAAGCCATTGGTAAACAGAAAGGGCGATTGCTGCGATGGGCGCTGGCTTGATGGCACAAATCGCCCAGGCGTATCGCCGCTGATCAATTTTTGAAACACTTTCGTCCGCGCGTCGCGATGATGCCATCAGGTAGTATATTGTTATGTTATAACATTTTGGTTGCCTATCATGAATCACAGTGGATTACTTCTCTCGCTTGGCGGGCGCCTGCTGGTAGCGCTACTGCTGAGTAGCCTGCTGGCTTTAGCCATCGTCTGGGGCCTCCATCAATGATGCGTTTTCATCGTCTGCAGGGCGGCTATCAGGGCAGGGCGGTGACGCCGGTGGTGAATGGCGAACTGGCGGCCGGCAGTATGACGGCACTGGTCGGGGCCAACGGAACGGGCAAATCAACCTTGCTCAAAACTATCGCCGGACTGCTGCCGCCAGTGGCGGGACGCTGTGAACTGCAGCTGCCGCGAAAAGCGCTGGGCTGGTTGCCGCAGCGCAGCGAGCTGGACACCCGCTTCCCGCTCACCGTCTATGAGCTGGTGGCAATGGGCTGCTGGCCGCGCTGCGGCTGGTTCGGTGGCATCACGCGTGCGCTGAGGCAGGAGATTGATGCCGCGCTGGAGGCGGTGCAGATGCGCGACTTCGCCACTGCGCAGCCCGCGATGCTCTCCGGCGGGCAGCTGCAGCGCGTGCTGTTTGCGCGCCTGATGCTCCAGCGCAGTCAGCTCTGGCTGCTGGACGAACCCTTCAACGGCATTGATACGCCGACAATAACGTTACTGATGTCGATTCTCGAACAGCAGCAGCGGGCGGGCACCACGCTGCTGGTGGTGCTGCACGACAAGCTGCTGGTGGCGCGCCATTTTCGTGACGTGCTGTCGCTGGATG
>NZ_SDFT01000164.1:0-4221 GCF_004916815.1 Pantoea sp. R102 | reverse complement strand
GCACCCTACAGGGTTTGTGTTACCCTCGCGTACCTGCTGTGGTTTTGGCGTACGCGCCGGGCCAGGGTAGGGTCGCCATTCATGGCGACCTGGTCCCTTTCTGCGCCGCTCAGCGACGCGTTCTCCACCACAGCACGGCAATCGCCATGGCGAACAGCGCGCCGAAGCCTACGCCCGTCGCGACCGCCGGCGCCCCCAGCTTAATCGCCACGGTATACAGCCCCAGCATCAGCAGCATCGCGCTGTTCTCACCCAGGTTTTGCACCGCAATCGCATTGCCTGAACCCACGGTATCTTTGCCGCGCTCCTGCAACAGCGCGTTGAGCGGCACCACAAAGAAGCCGCCAAGCGCACCAATCAGCATCAGTAGCAGATACGCATTCAGCAGGCTATGCTGCAGCGAGAACAGCACCACCATCACGCCAATCAGCACGCCGGCCGGCATGCAGCGCCGCACCGTTTGCAGCGTGACCAGTTTTGCCGCCGCGGCCGCGCCGATAACGATACCGATCGCCACCATGGCATTTAGCGTGGTCGGCGTTTTGTTGTCCGTGATGCCGAGCGCCACCGGTACCCACAACACCAGCAGGAAGCGCAGCGTGACGCCGGCACCCCAGAACAGGCTGGTGCCGAGCAGCGAGAAGCGGGTTTCACCGTTACGCCACAGCAGCTGTGCCGAGGCGATAAAGCTGCGCAGCATCGCGCCAGCGTGCCAGCTCTGGCCGGGGCGCGCTGCCTGCAGACGCGGAATGAACAGGTTCGCCACCACCGCCAGTGCGTAAGTGAGTGCACACACCACCAGTGCTGCCAGCAGATGCCAGTCGGCGAGCACGCCGCCTGCCACCGAGCCGAGCAAAATCGCCGCGATAGTCGACGACTCCATCAGCCCGTTGGCTTTCACCAGCCGTGCGCCGCTGGTGATCTCCGTCAGGATGCCGTATTTCGCCGGCGAATACGCCGCCGCGCCGACCCCTACCAGCGTGTAGCCGAGAAACGGATTAAAGCCGAAGCAGATCACCAGCGCACCGAGCAGCTTAAGGCTGTTGGCAAACATCATCACCCGCCCTTTGGCAAAGCTGTCGGCCATCTGCCCGACAAACGGCGCGAGCAGAATGTAAGTGGCCACAAACAGCATCTGCAGGATCGGCTGGCTCCAGTCCGGATAGAACTGACTTTTCAGCAGCGCCAGCGTGGCGAACAGCAGCGCGTTGTCGCCAAAGGCAGAGAAAAACTGTGCCACGATCACCGCCAGCATACTGCGCGACAGCAACGGGGCGTCCGGATTCACCGACTGACTCATGCCCGCTCCTCTTCTGCCAGCTGTTTCAGGCTGACGTAGTCTGGTTTACCGCTGCCCAGCATCGGCAGTTGTTTCATGTAGCGAATGTCGCGCGGCACGGCCAGCTCTGGCGCCCCCAACTCACGCGCGGCCTGCTGCAGCCGGTCGCGGCTGAGTTCACTGTCGGTGGTAAACAGCACCAGCGCTTCGCCACGCTGGCCATCGGGCCGCAGCGACGCCGCGTGCTGTTTCTCCGCCGAGGCTTTCAGGGCAATCTGCTCCACGCTCTCCAGCGACACCATCTCTCCGGCGATTTTGGCGAAGCGTTTAGCGCGCCCCTGAATCTGACAGAAACCGCCCTCGTCAAAGCTGACAATATCCCCGGTATCGTACCAGCCAGCTTCCTGTTCGCCTTCGCCGTTATCCGCCACCGGTGGCTCCAGCACGCCGGGGTTTTCCACCCGCAGGTAGCCGTTCATGACGTTCGGACCGCGCAGCTGCAGCCGTCCGCCCTGCTCAATACCGGGTACCGCAATCAGACGTGAATCCATGCCCGGCAGAATACGCCCGACGGTATGCGATTTGACGGCCATCGGTACGTTGATTGCCACCACCGGTGCACATTCGGTCACGCCGTAACCTTCAAGGATGCGGATGCCGTACTTCTCCATGTAGATCTGGCGCGTGCCTTCCTGCAGCTTCTCGGCACCGGCGACGACGTAGCGCAGCCGGGCGAAATCGTACGGGCTGGCAAAGCGCGCATAGTTGCCGAGGAAGGTGGAGGTGCCAAACAGCACGGTGCAGTTACGGTCATACACCAGCTCCGGCACGATGCGATAGTGAAGCGGGCTGGGATAGAGGAACACCTGCGCGCCGGTCAGCAGCGGCGTGAACAGTCCGACGGTGAGGCCGAAGGCGTGGAACAGCGGCAGCGCCGACATAAAGCGGTCGCGCGGGGTGAAGTCCGCCACGGTGCGAATCTGCTCCACGTTCGCCAGCAGGCTTTTATGCGAGTGCACCACACCTTTGGGATTGCCTTCCGAGCCGGAGGTAAACAGCACCATTGCCGCGTCTTCTGGCTGCTGCGCAACCTGTGCCCGGCGTGGCAGCAGCAGGTGCGCGAGGATCCACAGTTTGTCCTGCAGCGTGACGGTATCCTTCAGATCCTCCAGATAGATCCACTGCACCTCCGTCAGCCCCTGCGGCAGGTGCCACAGGTTGCCTTTCTCCAGGAACTGGCGCGAGGTAAACACGGTTTTCACCTGCGAGGCGGTCAGCGCCGCGCGCATGCCGTTGATGCCGGCGGTGTAGTTGAGCATGGCCGGCACGCGCCCGCGCAGTGAAGCCCCGAGAATCGCCGCCGCGGTCACCGTGGCGTTCGGCAGCAGCAGGCCAACGAATTCGCCCTGCTGGCTGTAGCGCTCCAGAATGCGTCCGACACCGAGCGCTTTTTTCAGCAGCCCGGTGTAGCTGTCCGGCTTAAAGTTGATGTCTTCGATGCAGGCTTTGCTCAGCCCGTAACGGGTGCGCGCATTGAGAAAAGCGTCGAACAGCGTTTCGCGCGGGCGCACCGCCATGCGTGCTTCCATCATCACATGATGTAAATGCTCACCGGCCAGCACGCGGCGGTCGCGCGCGCGTTTCGCTTCCGGCATGGGAATTACCGTGGCCGGCAGCACCGTCAGAGTAATGCGCGGGAACAGGCGGCGTTTAAACACCCCGGCCAGGCGGCCAAACGGGGTGTACTCTGCGCCTTCAATACGCATCGGCACCACGGTGGCGGCGGATTTTGCAGCGACGAAGCCAGCGCCGCTGTAGATTTTCATCAATGAGCCGGTGACGGTAATGCGCCCTTCCGGAAAGATCACCACCGGACGCCCTTCGTTGATCATGCGCACCAGATGTTTGATCGACATCGGTTTGGTGGGGTCGAGCGGCACGAAGTCGATGACCGGCCTGAGCAGGCGCATATACCACTGTTCGCTGATCGAAGAGTAGACGGCGAACACCGGTTTGATGGGCAGAAACAGCGCCAGCAGCACGCCATCGAGAAACGACATATGGTTTGGCGTGATCAGCACTTTTTCTTTGTGCAGGGCAGTCAGATCGCCACGCAGCTCAACGCGCCATAACAGGCGACAGAGGAAACGCAGAACGGTAAATAGCATGCCAGCTCCTTAGCAGCGGTAAAAAATGGTTCTTACCTTGCAGGATCCGGGGATGTTCGACAAGTAGCGCAGTGATTTATCGTGATGAATTCAGGGTGATTCGCCCTGCCAGCCGCCGCCCAGCGCGGCGATCAGCGCCACGCTGCTCACCCACTGGCTGCTCTGCAACGACAGCAGGCTCTGCTGCTCGCTCAGGCTGCTGTTTTCCGTGGTAGCGACATCAAGGTAATCAATCATGCCGGCGTCATACTGGTTGCGCGTTACGCGTGCTGACGCCTGTGCTGCCACGGCGGCGCGCTGCTGCGCGGCGATTTCCCCCTGCAGGGTATTCAGTTCCACCAGGTTATCTTCCACTTCTCCCAGCGCGCTCAGCACCGTCTGGCGATAGGTGGCCACGCTGGCATCATAGGCGGCACGCGCCTGCGCCACTTTCGCCGAGGTCGCGCCAAAATCGAGCAGCGTACCGCTGAGCTCCGGCCCCAGCGACCAGGCGCGATTCGGCAGCGACAATAAACTGTGGATCGCTGAGGCGGTCACGCCACCGCTGGCGCTGAGCGTCAGGTCGGGATAATAACCGGCAATCGCCACCCCGACCGCCGCGTTGGCGGCCGCCACGTTACGTTCGGCATAGGCGATGTCCGGACGGCGCTGCAGCAGCGCCGAAGGCAGGCTCTGCGGAATAGACGGCAGCGTGGCATCCAGCTTCGCCACCGGCAATGTAAAGTCGGCTGGCGCACGCCCCAGCAGCAGCGCCACCGCGTGCTCCAGTTGCGC
>NZ_SDFT01000163.1:0-10356 GCF_004916815.1 Pantoea sp. R102 | reverse complement strand
CAGCTGGCGCAGCAGCGGATGCCCGTTCGCCGGCATCGACATCGCGGGCACGGCAGCAATGCCGATGCCCGCTTCTACCATCCCCAGCAGCGTCGTGACATGGCGCGTTTCGCAGATACTTTGCCGGGCGGGCGTAAGATGCGCCAGCGCACTGTCCAGCAGATTGCGGTTACCGGACACCTTATCCAGCGCCACATAATCCTGCGCAAAATACTCCTGCCAGCTGAGCTGCTGGCGCGTCGCCAGCGGATGATCGTGGCGACAGGCGGCGACGTAAACATCCTCCACCAGCGGCGTGAAGGTGAGCTCCGGCGGTAAATTGCGCGCAAAGCAGATACCGAAATCGGCCTGTCCGCTGCTCACTGCATCCATCACGTTGCCGACGCTGCTATCAATCAGCTTGATGCGCACGCGCGGGTAACGCGTCTGAAAGCGGCGGATCACCTCCGGCATAAAATAGTAAGCGCCTGAGGGCACGGTAGCGACGGTGATCAGGCCAGTGCGATCCTGGCTGGCGCGCTCGACGTCGGCCAGCATCGATTCGACATTATCCAGCAACTGCTCCGAGCGCTGAGCAAAGTTCTGACCATACAGCGTCAGCGTGACGCGCCGCGTGGTGCGGTCAAACAGCCGGGCACCGAGCGCAGCTTCCAGCTTCTCAATTCTGCGGCTGAGCGCTGACTGCGACAGGCAGATTGACTCCGCCGCCAGACGAAAGTTGCCGTACTCCACCAGCGCGCGGAAGGCGTAGAGATCGTTGAGGTCAAAATTGACGGGCATAACCGCGACTATCCTGCGTAATAACGCCAGCACACTGCGCCGCTGACGTTAAAAAGTTGTTATAGCCGACGAGTGTAACAGGCTGCAGGGCGTTTCCGGCGGCGCAGAGGGAAAAAATCCGCTTTTAGCGCATCAGCGGCACTCAGCGCATCCATTCAGCGATGAGCTGCCCGTAAATCTGCTCAGCCTCGCTCAGACGGCTCACCAGGCAGTATTCATCAGTCTGGTGCGCCTGCGTCGGCTCACCGGGACCGAGAATAATGCAGGGCAGATCGCCGAGCGCCGGCATCAGCAGTGAGGCATCGGTAAAATAGGGCACGATGCGCGCTTCCGCAGGTTGCTGCGTCACGGCTTCGCAGGCACGGTACACCGACTGAATCCACTGGTGCCGTTCCGGGGTCAGCACCGCTGGCAGATCGACCAGCGTGCTGATGTGCACGCTGTCACCGAGAAAGGTCGCCAGCTGCTGGCGAATCACCGCGTGTTGCAGGTTGGGCGCGCTGCGGATATCCACATCAAACGCGGCGCGGTCAGGCACCGAGTTGATGTTGAGGCCGCCCTCAATGCGACCGACGTTCAGCGTCGGCTGTTTCATCAGCGGATGCGGCGCGCCCGGTGAAAAGTGACGAATTTTACCCAGCGCATCAGCCGCTAGGTAGATGGCGTTGATACCCAGCTCCGGCATGGCTCCGTGCGCGGTTTTGCCACGCGTTTCGCAGCGCAGCCACAGCGCGCCTTTGTGGCCGATCACCGGCTGGTTGGCGGTCGGCTCGCCCACGATCAGCGCGCCAATTTCAGGCAACTGCCCGGCCGCGATCAGCGCCTGCGCACCATGGCAGCCGGTCTCTTCACCGCCGGTCAGCAGCAGTACCACGCCGCGCCCGGCAGCAATCGCCGCTTTATGCTGCACGCAGGCCAGCACAAACGCCGCTACCGCCGCTTTCATATCGCTGGCGCCGCGCCCGTAGAGCCGGTCGCCATCAATGTCGTGACCAAACGGATCAAACTGCCACGGCTGATTACCCAGCGGCACGGTGTCCAGATGGCCGGTAAAGGCCAGCGGTTTGCCCGGCATCTGGCCCGGCAGGCGGGCGATCAGGTTGGCGCGCTGCTCGCCAAACCCCGTCAGTTCGACAATGAAGCCCTGCTCTTGTAGCCACGCGGCGAGGAATTGCACACAGGCCAGCTCATTGCCCGGTGGATTGATGGTGTCAAAGCTCAGCAGCTGCTGCGCCAGAGGCAGTGAGCGCGCTGGCATCAGTCACGCTCCGTCAGCCAGTCGAGGCAGTTGATCCACAGCTGGCGATAGCCCGGCCAGCGGCTGAACTCTTCCGGCAGCCAGTGAGCTGACATGTCACTGGTCCACACCAGCGAGCGGCCTTGCTGATATTCGCGCACCGCCAGCAGCGGATGGCCGGTGCCCGCCACGGTGGCCAGCAGCGTGCCTTCCGGCTGCATCTCCACTTCGTTGTAACCGAGCAGCCACGGCCAGTCGCCGGGAAGATCGGTAACCACTTTGTGTGACATTGTCACCTCGGCGTAACTGCCCTCCGGCGTTTCGATGCGGTCATCCCAGGCCAGACAGCGCACCGGCAGCACTTTCTCCACCAGCGTATTGCGATAGCGTGCGCCACCGTTAATCCCCTGAAAACTGTAATAACCGCCCACCATCATCAATGCGCCACCCGCGGCAACATAGTCGTGAATCAGCGCCAGGCGATTGGGCGTGCGCCGGCTTTTCAGCCAGGTGTCCGGATGCAGCAGCAGGGTATTGGCACCGATATCGGACAGAATAATCACGTCCCAGCGCTGCAAATCCTCCAGCGTCTGCGGAAAATCAGTGGCGGCGGCGTGAGCCGGCATATGCGTGACGGCATAGGTGCTATCCTGCAGCGCAGCGAGAAAATCCGCCGCACCGCTGTGCCAGGTGGCGGTAGCAAACTGATCAAAGCCTTTTACGTGCGTTGCGGTACTGGTCCAGGATTCACCGACCAGCAAGACGTTCTTTTGCATGCCAACTTCTCCGTTTATCCGCCAAACACCCGTTGCGGATTAGTGATCATCAGGGTTTCGAGTTGTTCGCCGCTGACGCCATGACGTTTCAGGCGGGGCACAAAATGTTTGAGGATGTAGCCATAGCCGTGACCGCCGTAACGCGTCAGCATGGTTTTCAGGAAGACATCCTGCGACAGCAAAATCTGCGGCAGATAACCGTCGTCGATCAGTGCGCAAATGGCGCGCGCGTTCTCCTCATCGGACGGTGACTGCGCCGATTCGTCGGCGTAGTAGTAGCTCATGCCGATCATGTCGTATTCGAGGAACACGCCGCGATCCGCCAGCTCGCGCTGGTAGGTTTTGTCGGCAAAGCTGGGGTTCATGTGACATAGCACGGTGTGGCGCAGATCGGCACCTTCCTGCGCCAGAATATCCAGCACCTTATGGCCGAGCCGCTCCCAGCCCGGCAGATGCACCTGAATCGGCACGCCGGTGGCCGCGCTGGCGCGCCCGGCGGCACGCAGCGATTTTTCTTCATCGGGCGTGAAGCGGCTGGATATGCCGATTTCACCGATTAGCCCGGCCAGCACCTCCGGCTTCTCCGGCAGTCCGCCGAGGTCGAAAATCAGCTTGTCGGTCAGCTGTTCCACGCTGATGGTTTTTACCCACTCGGGATGCGACGGCTCCAGATACAGACCGGTGCCCATCACAATATTCAGGCCGGTGAGACGGGCGATGCGCTGCAGCGCTTTACCATCGCGGCCGATGCCGATATTGGTCGGATCGATCACCGTTTCGCCGCCCAGCGCGCGGTATTTCATCAGCTCGTCAATCGCGGTATCGACGTCAAACAGCTGGCAGTTGTCGCGACTCATCAGCGGGTTGAGCGACAGCTCGCCGAGGTTCTCGATGCGCACCGGCATTTCAGCAATGTGGCGGTCGCTACAGCAGCAGGGCGGCACCCATTTACCGGAGGCATCCAGTAAAATGTGCTCGTGCATCAGCGTGACGCCCATCTCCGCCACCGGCAGCGGACCGAGTACCGTCATCACTTCGCCGCTGCTGACGCCGAGCGGCAACGGATCCGCATGGCGAAAAATTGATCCTTTCATGGGCTATCCTTTGGCGGGCGCGCGGCTCGGGTTAAGAATGCGGGTGTTGAGCCAGATGGCGAGCAGAATGATGGTGCCGGTGGCGATTTGAGTATAAAACGGCGAGATATGCGACAAAATCAGGCCGTTCTGGATGATGGCAATCGACAGCGCGCCGAGCAGCGTACCGATCACGGTTCCAAAGCCGCCAAACAGGCTGGTACTGCCCAGCACCACCGCGGCAATGACCTGCAGTTCAAAACCTTCGCCCTGGTTAGAGGAGCCGCTGCCGAGGCGTGCGGTGATGATCATGCCAGCCAGCGCCGCCGCCATGCCGCTGAGAATGTACACTTTCATGGTCACCGCTTTGGTATTGATACCGCTGCGGCGTGCGCCTTCCGCGTTGGCACCGATGGCGGTGACGTAGCGGCCAAAACGCAGGTGATTAAGCACAATGTGACCGGCCAGCAGCACCACGATGCCGATCAGCGCCGGCATGGGAATACCCAGCACCCAGGCGCGACCCATAAAGGTAAACAGGCTGTCAGCCGGCACCGGAATCGAATAGCCCTGCGTCACCAGCAGCGCGATGCCGCGCACCACCGCCAGCGTGGCCAGCGTGACGATAAATGCTGGTATCCCTTCCCAGGCGATAAAGAAGCCGTTGATGGCGCCCACCAGCGCGCCGAGCAGCAGCCCGCCAATCAGCACCACCGGCCACGGCAGGCCCCAGTTATTAAGCGCAATGGCCGACAGCGCGCCCACCAGCGCCAGCGTCGAGCCGACCGACAAATCGATGCCGCCGGTAGTAATCACCAGCGTCATCGCGGTGGCGACGATCAGCAGCGGCGCGCTTTGCCGGATGATATTCAGCCAGTTGGTACTGGTAAGAAAGTTGCTGGTGATCAGCGAAAACACCACGCAGCAAAAGACAAAAAACAGCGCGATGCTCACCACACCCGAATGGTTATGCAACAAGCGGCGCGGCAGAGAGTGCTGGATCATGCGTGAACTGCCTAAATTCATGATGCTCATCCTGTTACCTCAGTGTGCTGCCGCGGACTGCGCGGTAAATTTCTCACCCACGATCAGGTTGACGATATCGCTCAGGCTGGTGTCCGCCACGCGGCGATCGGCCACGTTAGTGCCCTCGTACATCACCATGATGCGATCGCACACCAGGAACAGATCCTGCAGCCGGTGGGTGATGAGGATCACGCTGACGCCGCGCGCCGACACGCGGCGAATCAGCTCCAGCACCGCCTCGACTTCCGCTACCGCCAGCGCGGCAGTGGGTTCATCCATAATCAGCACTTTAGGATCGAACGCGGCGGCACGGGCGATAGCAATCGCCTGACGCTGCCCGCCGGAGAGGTTACGCACCAGCAGACGGGTATCAGGAATCGAGATGCCCAGACCTTTCAGCATCTCACGCGCCTGCGCATGCATTGTGGCCTGATCGAGAAACGGCACGCCGAGGATGCGTCTGGTCGGTTCGCGGCCCATGAACAGGTTACCGGCCACGTCGACCGTGTCGCACAGCGACAGATCCTGATAAACCATTTCGATATGGCAACGGCGCGAATCCGCTGGATTGCTGAAGTGCTGCTGTTCACCATCAATGCGGATCGCGCCGCTGGTAGGGATCACCGCGCCGGACAGCACTTTGGTCAGCGTCGATTTGCCGGCGCCGTTGTCGCCCACCAGACCGAGCACTTCCCCGGGGGCCAGCTGCAGATTGACGCCGCGCAGAGAACGAATTGAGCCGTAGGTTTTGGTGATGTTAATCATCTCCACCCGGGCCGGAAGAGCTGGTAATTGCTGCATTGGATCACTCCCATCAACGCCTGTGGGAAATGTTTAGCCGGTCGCGAAAAAGAGGCTATCTGACACGATTTACAATCTAGTAAACCGGTTTACCTGTCAGATAAACCCTTAATTCACAGCAACAGGGTAAACGCTACAATGATATTTACTCGCCAGGTATGACATTGCAGCATCCATGCCAGCCTGAATAACAGGCACTGCACTCGCGGCTAACTTGTTGTAATACATCGTATGTTATGTAATCAGCAAGTAAACCGGTTTACTCACTATACCGCTAACGGAAAAAATCGCTCACTTTTTGCGCCATAATTGTGCAGTTTTGCCTCATTTTGGGACATCGCTAACAAATCCCACCGAATCGCGACCAATCCATTCCACCGGTAAACGTGTCTCCATCGGGATGCTGCTGTCGTTGTTGAGCAGGCGCAGCATGATGCTCACCGCCGTGTGGCCCAGCTGGCGCGCTGGCTGGCGGATGGTGGAGATACGCGGCTGCGTCAGATCGCTGTAGTTGGCGTCATCGAAGCCGACCAGCGATAGCGCCGCCGGTGCCTGCAGGCCGATGGCGCGCAGACCGTCGAGCAGTCCCAGCACCAGATAGTCACTGGCGGCGAACACGGCGGTAGGGCGCGGCGTGCAGCGGAACAGGTGCTGCAACGCCTGCTGACCAAATTCGCGTTCGTAGTTGCCATACATCACCCATTGCGGCGGTACGGTTAAACCGGCCTGCTGCATCGCGGTGCAAAAGCCAAGATAGCGTTCGCGCACGCTCATCAGCTGCTCCGGGCCGCCGATAAACGCAATCTGTGTGTGCCCGGCGGCGATCAGCTGCTCGGTGGCCATGCGGCCACCCTGCACGTTGTCCGCAAAGACCTTCGGCACGTTACTGCCGGGAATGTCTTCATCCAGCAGCACCACATGGCGCTGCCGCTGGATCTCGTCGCGCAGCAGGCCGTTGTCCGGCCGGTTGGTGGTGAACAGGAGACCATCCACCTGGCGTGTATCCAGCCAGCGGATAAACTGCGCCTCTTTGTCCGGGTTGTTGCGCGTGATGCACAGCACCAGACTGTAACCGTGCGCTGACGCCGCTTCTTCGGCGGCATCCGCCAGTTCGGCAAAAAACGGGTTAGTGATATCCGGCAACACCAGGCCCAGGGTTTCGCTGCCGCCTTTGCTTAAACGCCGCGCAAGAGAATTACCGCGATAGTCCAGCGTGCGGATCGCGCTTTCAATGCGGTCAACGGTGTCCTGCGGCAGCACAATACTGTGATTCAGATAGCGTGACACCGTGGCTTTTGACAGGCCAGCCAGCTTTGCCACGTCAGATAACAACACGCGTTTTGTACTCATCCATTTCGCCATGTTTGCCGGGGTGGCTTATCTGTAACACAGTTAAGCGCGACTAATACAGCGCTTTCCCGATTGCATTGCTGGAGAAATAAACACTTGACAAAAAAATTCGTCGGGCGAATTGTATAAAGCGTTTACCGCAGTACCGGGATTAACTTCCCAACCCGACATTGTTTTTTTCACCCCGCACTCCCAGTGGATGGGATGCCGAAAAAGATAACGCCGGCGGCATCAAAACACGGCATTATCGCCGTGCTCAGAATCATTGAACTGATATTTACCTGCCAAAAAAAACGCTCAGCGGTACGTCGCTGAGAAGCGCTGGTTATTATTATTCCCGACGAGGAACTCAATGATGTCATCTTTCAGCGGAAAACTGCGTTCACTGTTCATTGCGAGTGGTTTACTCGCCGCAGGTTCATTATGCGTTCAGGCTCACGCCGCACCCACTTATGCGTTAGTCCAGATTAATCAGCAGGCGCTGTTTTTTAACCTGATGAATCAGGGCGCACAGGAAGCGGCCAAAGCCAGCGGTAAACAGCTGGTGATTTATAACGCCAACGATAATCCCGTGGCGCAAAACGATGCGATTGAAAACTATATTCAGCAGGGAGTGAAAGGCATTCTGGTGGATGCGATCGATGTCAACGGTATTATGCCAGCGATAAAAGAAGCCGCAGCGGCGAATATTCCGGTGATTGCGATTGATGCCGTATTGCCTGCCGGTCCGCAGGCAGCGCAGGTGGGCGTAGATAACCTCGAAGGCGGAAAAATCCTCGGTAAATACTTTGTCGATTATGTTGCGAAAGAGATGGGCGGCAAAGCGCGACTGGGAATTGTCGGCGCGCTCAATTCGGCCATCCAGAACCAGCGTCAGAAAGGCTTTGAAGAGACGATTAAAAGCAACAGCCAGATAACGGTCGCCGATGTGGTCGATGGCCAGAATATTCAGGATAACGCCATGACCGCTGCCGAAAACCTGATTACCGGCAACCCGGATCTCACCGCGATCTATGCCACCGGCGAGCCGGCGCTGCTGGGTGCCATTGCCGCAGTAGAAAACCAGGGGCGGCAGAAGGACATCAAGGTATTCGGCTGGGATCTGACGGCAAAAGCCATCAGCGGCATTGACGGTGGCTACGTTACCGCCGTGCTGCAGCAGGATCCGAAGAAAATGGGTGAAGAAGCGCTGAAAGCGCTGAATAGCCTGACGGCCGGCAAAACTGTGAGCAAAACCATTCTGGTTCCGGCCACGGTGGTGACCAAAGCCAACGTGGACAGCTACCGTTCGCTGTTTAAGTAACTGCCAGGCGCAGACGCGAACGTCTGCGCCCAGGCTTAGCGCTGCGCCAGAATACGTTGTAATTCATCAGCATCGGGAAACGCGTTCAGCGTGCCAGTGCGACTGACGGTGATCGCCGCCGCCGCGCTGGCATGCTGCAGCGCCAGCAGGTCGGGCGCGACGCCGCGCAGCAGGGCAGACGCCAGCAGCACGGCGAGGAAGGTGTCGCCGGCGCCGGTGGTATCGACGGCCGCGACGTTAATCGCCGGGCAGTACACGCGCTGATTGCCGCGTATCAGCAGCGCACCGGCAGCACCCTGGGTAATCACCAGTGTGTTAACGCCGGCGGGTTGCAGCAGATCGGCTTCCGGTTGATTGACTACCGCGATGTCAATCAATGGCCAGAGATCGGCGAAGTCCGGATTGACCGGTGAAGGATTAAATACCGTGATTAAGCCGTGCGCTTTTGCCCAGCTAAATAACCGGCGGGTTTTATCCGCAGAAAAATTGCCCTGCTGCAGCAGAATATCGCCGGCAGCGGCATCGGCTAAGTAAGCCAGGATAATATCGGCTGCCAGCGCGTCGGCCGCGGCGGTGGTAGTAATAATGGCATTATCGCCATCGCTGCTATTAAAAATAATTGAGGTGTCACTGTGAGCAGACAAAAACTGAGACGGCAGTAAGGTTAATGTTTCGTGCCGGATGCGTTCGCGGATCCACTGGCCGTTAATATCATCGCCAGTGGCGCTAATTAAGCGCGTATCGATGCCGCAACGCGAAAGTATGATTGCCTGATTGGCGCCTTTGCCACCGATATCCTGCGCAATTTTTTTGCCATGAATTGAGGCGCCTTTTTCAGGGAGTTGATCGATGGACCAGGTTTCATCCACCACAATATTGCCTGCAACATAGACACGCATAGTTTTCTCGTTAATAAGGTGAAAGAGATGGCTTCTATATCAGCAGAAAAAAGTAACGCGATACAAGATATTTTTTCACGCAGTAAAGCGGTGATTGGGGTTATTCACTGTGATGCCTTTCCCGGCTCGCCGAAATATCGCGGTAAGTCGGTGAGTGAAATTATCGATTGCGCCCTGCGCGATGCGGATAATTATCTCGCTGGCGGCGTGCACGGTTTAATTGTTGAGAATCATGGCGATATTCCCTTTGCCAAGCCCGACGATATTGGTCCGGAAACGGCGGCATTTATGGCGGTGATCACCGATAAAATTCGCGAGCGTTTTGCTGCACCGCTGGGGATTAACGTGCTGGCCAATGCGGCAATCCCGGCAATTGCCACGGCATTAGCCGGCGGGGCGGATTTTGTGCGCGTTAACCAGTGGGCCAATGCCTATATCGCCAATGAAGGTTTTATCGAAGGGGCAGCCGCTAAAGCGCTGCGCTATCGCAATCAGCTGCGGGCCGATCATATCCGCGTATTTGCCGATAGCCATGTTAAACACGGCAGCCACGCGATTGTCGCCGACCGCTCGATTCAGGAGCTGACGCGTGACGTCGACTTCTTCGAAGCCGATGCGGTGATCGCCACCGGCCAGCGCACCGGCGACAGCGCCACGCTGAGTGAGATCGACGAAATCCGCGCCGCAACGGCCTTGCCGCTGCTGGTGGGCTCAGGCGTGACGCCGGACAACGTCTGCCAGATCCTTGGCCGCACGCAGGGGGTGATTGTCGCCAGCACGCTAAAGGTTGATGGCGTGTGGTGGAACCCGGTGGAACTGGCGCGCGTGAAGCACTTTATGGCGGTGGCGCAGGCTGCGCTGGAGGAGGCGTAATGGAAAGCTTCAGCGATCGGCTGCTGACGCAGCATCAGGCGCTGTGGCAGGCGATGCAGCAGCACCGCTTTGTCGTCGACATTGAGCACGATCGGCTGCCGGCCAGCGTGTTTAATCGTTATCTGGTGTTTGAGGGTAACTTCGTCGCCACCGCCATCGCTATTTTTGCGCTGGCGGTGAGCAAGGCGCCCGGCATTCGTCAGCAGCGCTGGCTGATTGGCGTGCTCAATGCGCTGGT
>NZ_SDFT01000162.1:0-5719 GCF_004916815.1 Pantoea sp. R102 | reverse complement strand
GCTGCGCCAGCGCTATCCGGCGCTGGAGATCGTGGTGCCGCTGGTTAACGCGAAGCGGCGCGCGCAGTTCGAGCAGATTAAAGCCAGCGTCGCGCCGGAATTGCCGATGCACCTGCTGGATGGCAAAGGGCGCCAGGCGATGATCGCCAGCGACGCGGCGATTCTGGCTTCCGGCACTGCAGCGCTGGAGTGCATGCTGGCGAAATGCCCGATGGTGGTGGGCTATCGTATGAAGCCGTTCACCTTCTGGCTGGCGAAGCGGCTGGTGAAAACCCCGTACGTTTCGCTGCCTAACCTGCTGGCCGGCCGTGAGCTGGTGCAGGAGCTGCTGCAGGAGGAGTGCCAGCCTGCAGCGTTAGCCGCGGCGCTGGAGCCGCTGCTGCATGCCGGTCCGGAGCGTGACGCGCTGCTGGCCACTTTCACCCAATTGCATCAGCAGATTCGCTGGAACGCCGACGAACAGGCGGCGGATGCGGTACTGGAGATTGCCAATGGCTGAATTTATCTATCCTGATGCCCGGCTGATTGCCGGCGTTGATGAAGTCGGACGTGGCCCGCTGGTCGGTGCCGTGGTGACCGCCGCCGTGATCCTCGATCCAGCGCGGCCGATTGCCGGCCTGGCGGATTCCAAAAAGCTGTCTGAAAAGCGCCGCCTTGCGCTGTTTGATGAAATCAAAGAGAAAGCGCTGGCGTGGAGCCTGGGCCGCGCTGAACCGGAAGAGATTGATCAGCTGAACATCCTGCACGCCACCATGCTGGCGATGCAGCGCGCGGTTGCCGGTCTGCATATTGCACCGGATTTTGTCCTGATTGATGGCAACCGCTGTCCGGCGCTGCCGATGCCGTCGCAGGCGGTGGTGAAGGGCGATAGTCTGGTGCGGGAAATCAGCGCCGCCTCGATCATCGCCAAAGTCACGCGCGACCGTGAAATGGCTGAGCTGGACCTGCTGTTTCCGCAGTACGGTTTCGCCCAGCACAAAGGCTATCCGACCGCGCTGCACATGGAAAAACTGACGCAGTTTGGTGCCACACCTCACCACCGCCGCAGCTTTGCGCCGGTGCGTAACGCCCTGATTGATGCTGATGTGCTGGCCGCGCGCCAGCCGACTACGCTTTAATAGCCTGACGCTGTTTTAACCGGAAACTGATATGGCTGAACCTCGTTTTATACATCTGCGCGTACACAGCGATTACTCCATGGTTGATGGTCTGGCCAAGACCGGGCCGCTGGTAAAAAAGGCGGCCGCGCTCGGCATGCCAGCCATTGCCATCACCGACTACACCAACCTGTGCGGGCTGGTGCGCTTTTATGGCAGCGCGCACAGCGCCGGTATCAAACCGATCGTCGGGGCCGACTTCCAGGTGGCCAGCGATTTGATGGGCGATGAGCTGACGCAGCTCACCGTGCTGGCGGCTAATAACACCGGTTACCAGAATCTGACGCTGCTGATTTCGCGCGCTTACCAGCGCGGTTACGGTATCGCCGGACCGATTATCGATCGCGACTGGCTCCTGGAGCAGGGCGAAGGGTTGATTCTGCTGTCGGGCGGACGGCGCGGTGACGTCGGTCGCAGCCTGCTGCGCGGCAATAACGCGCTGGTGGCGCAGTGCCTGAGTTTCTATCAGCAGCATTTCCCCAACCGCTACTATCTGGAACTGACGCGCACCGGCCGGCCAGACGAAGAGGCCTATCTGCACGCCGCGGTTGAGCTGGCGATTGCTGAATCGGTGCCGGTGGTGGCCACCAATGAAGTCTGCTTCCTCAACGAAGAAGATTTTGATGCCCATGAAATCCGCGTGGCGATTCACGACGGCTACACGCTGGACGATCCTAAACGTCCGCGCAACTACAGTCCTCAGCAATATATGCGCAGCGAAGAGGAGATGTGCGAGCTGTTCTCGGACATCCCGGAAGCGCTGGAAAACAGCGTAGAGATTGCTAAGCGTTGTAACGTCACGGTGCGCCTCGGCGAATATTTCCTGCCGCAATTCCCGACCGGCGACATGTCGACCGAAGATTTCCTGGTGATGAAGTCGCGCGAAGGGCTGGAGGAGCGCCTGGCGTTTCTCTTCCCGGATGAGCAGGTGCGTGCCGAACGCCGGCCGGAGTATGACGAGCGTCTCGACATCGAGCTCAACGTCATTAACCAGATGGGTTTCCCCGGCTACTTCCTGATCGTGATGGAGTTTATCCAGTGGTCGAAGGACAACGGCATTCCGGTGGGGCCGGGGCGTGGTTCCGGTGCCGGTTCACTGGTGGCCTACGCGCTGAAAATTACCGATCTCGATCCGCTGGAGTTTGACCTGCTGTTCGAACGTTTCCTTAACCCGGAACGTGTCTCGATGCCCGACTTTGACGTCGACTTCTGCATGGAAAAACGTGACCAGGTGATCGATCACGTGGCTGAGATGTACGGCCGCGATGCGGTGTCGCAGATTATCACCTTCGGTACCATGGCGGCGAAAGCGGTGATTCGCGACGTTGGTCGGGTGCTGGGGCATCCGTACGGCTTTGTTGATCGCATCTCAAAACTGATCCCGCCGGATCCGGGCATGACGCTGGAAAAAGCGTTCCAGGCGGAACCGCAGCTGCCGGAGATCTACGAAGCTGACGAAGAGGTCAAAGCGCTGATCGACATGGCGCGCAAGCTGGAAGGGGTCACGCGTAACGCCGGCAAGCACGCCGGTGGCGTGGTCATTGCGCCGACCAAAATCACCGATTTTGCGCCGCTGTACTGCGATGAGAACGGCCAGTTCCCTGTCACCCAGTTCGATAAAAACGACGTGGAATACGCCGGACTGGTGAAGTTTGACTTCCTCGGCCTGCGCACGCTGACCATCATCGACTGGGCGCTGAAGATGATCAACCCGCGGCGCGAAAAGCAGGGTTTACCGCCGATCGATATCGCCGCCATCCCGCTGGATGACAAAAAAAGCTTCGACATGCTGCAGCGCTCGGAAACCACCGCGGTGTTCCAGCTTGAATCGCGCGGCATGAAAGATCTGATCAAGCGACTGAAGCCGGACTGCTTCGAAGATATGATCGCACTGGTGGCGCTGTTCCGTCCGGGGCCGCTGCAGTCGGGCATGGTCGATAACTTTATTGACCGTAAGCACGGCCGTGAAGCCATCTCCTACCCGGACATTCAGTGGCAGCATGAGAGCCTGAAGCCGGTGCTGGAGCCGACCTACGGCATCATCCTCTATCAGGAACAGGTGATGCAGATTGCCCAGGTACTGTCCGGCTATACGCTGGGCGGCGCAGATATGCTGCGTCGTGCCATGGGTAAAAAGAAACCAGAGGAGATGGCCAAGCAGCGTTCGGTGTTCCAGGACGGTGCTGAGAAGATGGGCATCAACGGCGAACTGTCGATGAAAATCTTCGATCTGGTGGAGAAGTTCGCAGGCTACGGCTTTAACAAGTCGCACTCTGCTGCTTATGCGCTGGTCTCCTATCAGACGCTGTGGCTGAAAGCGCACTATCCGGCCGAGTTCATGGCGGCGGTGATGACCGCCGATATGGATAACACCGAGAAGGTGGTTGGACTGGTGGATGAGTGCTGGCGCATGGGGCTGAAAGTGCTGCCGCCAGACATTAACTCCGGGCTCTATCCGTTCCACGTCAACGATGACGGGGAGATCGTGTACGGCATCGGCGCCATCAAAGGCGTGGGTGAGGGGCCGATCGAAGCGATCCTCGAAGCGCGTAATCAGGGCGGCTACTTTAAAGAGCTGTTTGATCTCTGCGCACGCACCGACACCAAAAAGATCAACCGTCGCGTGTTGGAAAAACTGATCATGTCCGGCGCGTTCGATCGTCTTGGCCCGCACCGCGCGGCGCTGATGAGCGCGCTGGGTGACGCCCTGAAGGCGGCGGATCAGCATGCCAAAGCCGAAGCGACGGGACAGGCGGATATGTTCGGCGTGCTGGCCGAAGAGCCCGAGCAGGTTGAGCAATCTTACGCGGCCATAACGCCGTGGCCGGAACAGGTGCAGCTGGATGGCGAGCGTGAGACGCTCGGTCTGTATCTCACCGGCCATCCGATCAATCAGTATCTGAAAGAAATTGAGCGCTACGTTGGCGGCATGCGCCTGAAAGACATGCATCCAACAGAACGTGGTAAAGTGACCGTTGCGGCCGGGCTGGTGATTGCCGCCCGCGTCATGGTCACCAAGCGCGGCAACCGAATTGGTATCTGTACTCTTGACGACCGCTCTGGCCGTCTTGAGGTGATGTTATTTACCGATGCGTTAGATAAATACCAGCAGCTGCTGGAGAAGGACCGTATCCTGATCGTCAGTGGACAGGTCAGCTTTGATGACTTTAGCGGTGGGCTTAAAATGACCGCCCGGGAAGTCATGGACATCGACGAAGCGCGGGAAAAATACGCGCGCGGACTTGCTATCTCGCTGACGGACAGGCAAATTGATGACCAGCTTTTAAACCGTCTCCGCCAGTCTCTGGAGCCTCATCGCTCCGGGACCATTCCGGTGCATCTCTATTATCAGAGAGCAGATGCGCGGGCGAAGCTGCGCTTTGGTGCAGCGTGGCGTATTTCGCCCAGCGATCGTTTACTCAACGATTTGCGGTCGTTAGTAGGGTCGGAGCAGGTGGAACTGGAGTTTGACTAAAACAGGAACATTATGAGTCTTAATTACCTGGATTTTGAACAGCCAATCGCTGAACTGGAAGCGAAAATCGACTCGCTGAAATCGATTGGTCGTTCGGATGAGAAACACGATATTAATCTGGATGAAGAAGTGCAGCGTCTGCGCGAGAAAAGCGTCGAGCTGACCCGTAAAATCTTCTCCGATTTGGGTGCATGGCAGGTTGCGCAGCTGGCGCGCCATCCGCTGCGTCCTTACACGCTGGACTATGTCCGCAATGCGTTTGACGATTTTGACGAGCTGGCCGGTGACCGCGCCTATGCCGATGATAAAGCTATTGTCGGCGGTATCGCTCGTCTGGATGGGCGTCCGGTGATGGTCATTGGCCATCAGAAAGGCCGCGAAACCAAAGAGAAAATCCGGCGTAACTTCGGTATGCCAGCACCCGAGGGCTACCGTAAAGCACTGCGTCTGATGGAGATGGCCGAGCGCTTTAAGATGCCACTGATCACCTTCATCGACACGCCGGGTGCCTATCCGGGCGTGGGCGCGGAAGAGCGCGGTCAGTCTGAAGCGATTGCCCGCAACCTGCGCGAGATGTCCGGTTTGAAGATCCCGGTGATCTGTACCGTGATCGGCGAAGGCGGTTCCGGCGGCGCGCTGGCGATTGGCGTTGGCGATAAAGTGAATATGCTGCAGTACAGCACCTATTCGGTGATCTCACCGGAAGGCTGTGCGTCGATTCTGTGGAAGAGCGCCGACAAAGCGCCACTGGCCGCAGAAGCGATGGGCATTACCGCCGGGCGTCTGAAAGAGCTGAAGCTGATCGATTCGATCATCCCGGAACCGCTGGGCGGCGCGCACCGTCATCCGGTGGACATGGCGGCAGCGCTCAAGCAGCAGCTGCTGGCCGATCTGGCCGATCTCGATGTGCTGAGCACGGAAGAGCTGCTTAACCGCCGCTATCAGCGCCTGATGAGCTACGGCTACGCGTAAGCGCCGAAAAGCCTTCACAGAAGCGGACCCCGGTCCGCTTTTTTTATGCCTGTTTTCCGCGATCAGGCTTGAGTCCCCCGCAGGTGCGGCATTTATACCGGTGCGCATTAATGCG
>NZ_SDFT01000161.1:0-19647 GCF_004916815.1 Pantoea sp. R102 | reverse complement strand
GGAACTGCCAGGCATCAATTTAAGACCCCTAATCGGGTCGTGACCTTCCCGGTGACGCGGAAAGGGCGAAACACCTGAAATCAGCGACGGTCTGATATCAGTACAGAATCGGTGGAGCGGTAGTTCAGTTGGTTAGAATACCTGCCTGTCACGCAGGGGGTCGCGGGTTCGAGCCCCGTCCGTTCCGCCACTTAAATTGAGAAGCCCTGACTGTGAAGTCAGGGCTTTTTCATGTCCGCTAAAAACCCGACATTGTTGAGTAAAACGCAAAATTCCTCTGCTCATAAGCGGATTTTTCAGCAACAATAATCCTGCCAAAATACGCCTCATCGCAACATTCAACGCAATGATGAGGAAAACATGACAATCCCCGCTTTTGGTTTAGGAACATTTCGTCTGCAGGACGATGTCGTTATTCATTCAGTGAAAACCGCACTGGAACTCGGTTATCGCACCATCGATACCGCTCAAATTTATGAAAACGAAGCTGCCGTAGGTCAGGCTATTGCCGAAAGCGGCGTGGCACGTGATGAGCTGTTTATCACCACTAAAATCTGGATTGAGAATCTCGCCGCCGACAAACTGATCCCCAGCCTGCAGCAGAGCCTGGCGAAACTGCGTACCGACTATGTCGATTTGACGCTAATTCACTGGCCATCGCCGGGTGCAGCGGTATCGGTCAAAGAGAGCATGCAGGCATTGATGGCGGCGAAAGAGGCGGGACTGACGCGTCAGATTGGTATCTCTAACTTCCCGATTGCCCTGATGAAAGAGGCCATTGCCGCTGTGGGCGCAGAGAACATTGCGACCAACCAGATTGAGCTGCACCCGTTCCTGCAAAATCGCCAGGTCGTGGAGTTCGCGAAACAGCAGGGCATTCACATCACTTCATACATGACGCTGGCATATGGCGAAGCGTTAAAAGAACAGGTGATAAAGCAGATTGCGCAGAAACATCAGGCCACACCCGCGCAGATCGTCCTGGCGTGGGCACTGGCACTGGGTTATGCCGTGATCCCCTCCTCAACCAAACGTGAGAACCTGGCCAGCAATATGGCGGCGCAGGATCTGACACTGGATGCGGACGACATGGCGCAGATCGCCGCGCTGGATCGTCAGCAGCGTCTGGTCAGCCCGGAAGGTCTGGCACCAGACTGGGATTAATTCTCCCATGCATCAGCCCTGCACGCGCCAGGGCTGATCTCTGACCCACTCGCTGAGAAAATCAATAAAGGCCCGCACGCGCTGGCTCACCCCTAAATCGCTGTAATATACCGCATTAAAAGGCATCTCAACCGGTACCGACTGGTGCGCCAGCACCTCAACAAAAGTGCCCGACGCAATTTCCGCATTCACCATAAAGTCCGACAGGCAGGCGATACCCTGATCGTTCAGGCACAGCTGCTTGATTGTCTCTCCGCTGTTTGATGACATCGCCGCGTCAATTTCATACAGATCGCTGCCATTGGCCGAAACTGGCCAGCGATTGAGACGAGGCGTCTCGACAAAGCCGAGGCACTGATGCTGTGCCAGCGCCTCCACCGACGCCGGCGTACCATATTTCGCCAGATAAGCTGGCGTAGCGACCATTTTACGATAGCTGATGAACAGCAGCCGGGCACGCAGCGTGGAGTCGGTTAAATCCCCGGCACGAACAGCGACATCCACTTTACGATCGATCAGGTTGATAAAGCTTTCAGAGGAGATTAGCGATAGCGTGACCGCCGGATAGCGCTCGCGAAAGGGTTTAATCATCGGCATCAGCAGGTTAAGGATCACCGGTGTTGCCGCGTCGATGCGCAGCACACCCTGTGGCGCCTGCTGGCGCTCAATCAGCTCATTCTCTGCTGTCGCCATCTCAAGGATCAGCTTCTGCACGCGCCGGAAATAGAGTTCGCCTTCATAAGTCAGCGCCAGCTGACGGGTGGTACGCGTCAGCAGCGACACGCCAAGCTTGTTCTCCAGCTTCTTCACGGTGCGGCTCACCGCCGAATTGGCCATCTGTAACTGCTCCGCTGCACGGCTAAAACTGCCGCTTTCCACCACAGCGATAAAGACTTTTAACTCCTCTGAAGATGCCTTCATTATGCCTCCTCAGGCAAAAGTTTATTGTTACTTTGCTTCTTTTTGTTATTAAAGCACGAGTCGATAATGGCGCCCATCAAAACATTATTGGGAGTCAACCATGCCACTTGCACTCTGGGCGCTGACCATCAGCGCCTTCGCTATTGGAACCACCGAGTTTGTTATCGTCGGGCTGATTCCGACCATCGCTGAACAGCTCAGCATTACGTTACCTTCTGCCGGGATGCTGGTATCCATCTACGCACTTGGCGTGGCCGTCGGCGCGCCAGTGCTCACCGCCTTAACCGGTAAGCTGCCGCGCAAGCAGTTGCTGATGGGTCTGATGGCGCTGTTTACCGTCGGTAATCTGGTGGCCTGGCTGGCACCCAACTATGAAACGCTGGTGATGGCGCGTCTGCTGACCGGTCTGGCGCACGGTGTTTTCTTCTCAGTAGGCTCAACTATTGCGACCAGCCTGGTAAGCAAAGAGAAGGCCGCCAGTGCGATAGCCATCATGTTTGGCGGCTTAACTGTGGCGCTGGTCACCGGCGTACCGCTTGGCACACTGATTGGCCAGCACTTTGGCTGGCGTGAAAGTTTTCTGGCGGTCTCTCTGCTGGGCGTGATTGCGCTGGTCAGCAGCATGATACTGGTACCGCGTAACATCGCACAGCCGCCTGCCACCTCCCTGGCACAGCAGGCCGCGGTAATGATCAATCCGCGTCTGCTGCTGATTTACGCGATTACGGCGCTGGGCTACGGTGGCATCTTTACCACCTTTACCTTCCTGGCACCGATGATGCAGTCACTGGCCGGTTTCTCGCCGACCGCCGTCAGCGGCGTGCTGCTGGGGTACGGTATTGCAGTGGCGATCGGGAATATCTGGGGCGGCAGGCTGGCCGATCGCCGCGGGGCGGTACCGGCGCTGACGCTGATTTTTATCGCGCTGGCCATTCTGTTAGTGGTATTCCAGTTCACCGCCAGCATGCATTACCTCGCGCTGCTCACGGTGCTGGTGATGGGCGTCTTTGCCTTTGCTAACGTACCTGGCCTGCAGGTTTACGTGGTGCAAAAGGCTGAACACTATGCGCCAGGCGCAGTTGATGTCGCGTCAGGGCTGAATATCGCGGCCTTTAATATTGGCATCGCACTGGGTTCAACCGTCGGCGGTCACATCGTGGAACATTACGGTCTGGCGCACACGCCATGGGTGGGTGCCGTCATCGTGTTTGCGGCTCTGCTGCTGGTCCGCCTCAGTGGCCAGCTGGATAAGCCGCGTGCGGCAGCCATCATTGAATAAGCCGCACAACAGCCTGCCGTATGGTGGGCTGTTGCCGTTGCTGGCTGTGAGGCGAATTCCGACAATCAATAACAGCAATTGAAACCCCGCGCTAAAATCCCTATAACAGTCAGGTGAAGTTGTAGTCGAAAATCAGCCAGGCGGGACAGTGCGAAAAAAAACTTATGCAATGCGGTATGTAGCAGGTCAGCCTGCTGAGCGGATTTTTCCGCCAGGGGCGATGCTGCATCTTGGGCAGGCGTTACCGCCCGGTGCACCGCTGCCAGCCGACCCAACCCTGCGCGTGCTGGTGTGGAATATATTCAAACAGCAGCGGGCAGACTGGATGTCAGTACTGCAGGGCTTCGGCAAAGATGCCCATCTGGTGCTGCTGCAGGAGGCGCAGACCACACCGGAACTGGTGCAGTTCGCCACCAGCAATTATCTTGCGGCCGATCAGGTACCGGCCTTTGTGCTGCCACAACACCCCTCTGGCGTCATGACGCTGGCTTCTGCCCATCCGGTCTACTGCTGTCCGCTGCGTGAACGTGAGCCGCTACTGAGGCTGTCTAAATCCGCTCTGGTCACTGCCTATCCGCTTCCCACCGGCGAAATGCTGATGGTGGTCAACATTCATGCGGTCAATTTCAGCCTCGGCGTTGATGTGTACAGCAAACAGCTGGGGCCGATTGGCGAGCAAATCCAGCATCATCGCGGGCCGGTGATCATGGCCGGCGACTTCAATGCCTGGAGCCGCCAGCGTATGAACGCGCTCTACCGCTTTGCCCGTGAGATGGCGCTGCGCGAAGTAAACTTTACTGATGATCATCGGCGCAAGGCCTTTGGCCGCCCGCTGGACTTTGTCTTTTACCGCGACATGAAAGTCAGCGAGGCGTCGGTGCTGGTGACGCGTGCCTCTGACCATAATCCTCTGCTGGTTGAATTCAGTCCCGGCGCGGCTAAACGCTAAGCCAGGCGCGGCGCGCCAAAGGCGAATGATTCACAGCGCTGAAGCCGCATCCTGCTCAATAAACCACTTCAGACCGCTACAAGCATGGTGCAGCGGCGAAAAAATAACGAGGTTTACGCGGGAGTGTGTTGGACTGCGGGAAAGGGAAAAGGTAAATAATGAAAAAGGCTGACAAAAGTCAGCCTTTTCGGTGCATCAGGTATCGGGTGTTGCGCTATTCTTCACAAACAGCGTCAGCTTGTCGCCGGGCTGAATGTCTTTAGCGTCACTGTTCCAGCGCATCACGTCTTTGGTGTTAACACCGTGACGTTTGGCGATACTGGCAAAAGAATCACCCTTACGTACACGATAGGTGATGCTGTTGCCGTTATCCGCCAGCTGCGACGCGCCAGCTTTGCTGCCAACGGTCAGTGTCTGACCGATGCGTACTGACGCACTGCGCAGGTTATTCTGCTGCTTCAGTGCACTAACGCTCACACCAAGCTTACTGGCAATGCCCGATAAGGTGTCGCCTTTGCGGACCTTATAGCTATTGCCTGCAGCGCTGACTTTCGCCAGCTCGCCGGGCTGTACCGCAGCAATATCACCGGAAGCCAGTGAATTGCGCAGCTGAGCCACGTTGGACTTAGGCACCATAATATAGTGCGGTCCGTTTGGCGCGGTGGTGCCGTTTTTATACCCGGCATTGAATGTCTTCAGCTTGCTGAGCGACATACCAGCCATATCTGCGGCCTGCGTCAGTTCAATCTGCTGTCCCACTTCAACGCGAGCCAGTGCACGGCTCTCATTCGCGGTTGGCAGCTTAATACCGTAACGCTTGCTGTTCTTGAGAATATCACTCAGGGCCAGCATTTTAGGTACGTAAACCGTGGTCTCGCGTGGCAGCGATAAATGCCAGAAGTCGGTCGGCTTACCGCGCGCCTTGTTCTGTTTCATCGCCTTCAGCACACGCCCTTCACCGCTGTTATAGGCGGCGATGGTCAGTAACCAGTCACCGTCAAACATGCCGTTCAGACGCTGCATCATATCCAGCGCAACTTTGGTTGAGGCCACCACATCGCGGCGTCCGTCGTACCATTGGTTCTGTTTCAAACCATAGTTTTTGCCCGTCTGCGCAACGATCTGCCAGATGCCAGCGGCATTCGCAGAAGAGGTTGCGTGTGGGTCAAAAGCGCTCTCCACTATGGGTAGCAGTACCAGTTCCATCGGCATTTTACGTTTCTGTATCTGCTCGACAATCCAGTACATGTACGGCTCTGCCCGTAATGTTACATCGTGGAGATAGCTCTTATTTTTTAAGTACTTTGTTTTTTGTTCGCGGATTCGCGGGTTTTCCGGAATCCCCATCTTCAACTCGTCACTAATGTGATTCCAGAGATCAGTGTCTTCTGCGAGGCTGGTTCCATCATCTTGCCAGCGCGGCGACAACAAGCGATCTCCGTACTTTCCATTTTCACCTTGACCAGCTGAAGACAGACTCTGTGCATGCTGTACCGGGATACTGGCGTCATTCCTTGATGCCTGACATCCAACCAGCAAGACCGAGGCGAGTAATATCGCTTTAGCCTTCATGTGTGTGTCAATAGTTCGCTTAAAAGACGAGCAACTATACGTTAGCGACCGGCACAACACAACCAGAAATATCAAAAACGGTCTTTCTTCTCGCGTAGATCGGCAAAAGTCTGCCATAACGGAGCCGACGACACATTAATGCCCAAAGCCTTTTGCAAATCAGGATCTTGCGTACGCAGGAATAAATTTATTTCACGCTCCAGCGCCAGTTTTGTTGGCAAAGTAATGCGATTTTCTGCGCGTAAGTCCTTAATTTGCTGATACCTTGCCAAAATTTTCGGGTCCTGAGGCAGAATAGCCGCAGCAAACTTCATATTGGATAAAGTGTATTCATGCGCACAGCAGATAAGCGTATCGGCAGGGAGTTGATTAAGCGCCTGAAACGACTCAAACATTTGCTGCGCAGTGCCTTCGAACAGTCGTCCGCAGCCACCCGAAAACATCGTATCGCCACAGAAAAGATAAGGTGAGCTGAAATATGAGATATGTCCTAAAGTGTGTCCAGGCGTTGCGATGACGCGGAAATTTAGCCCGAGCAGCGTAAATTCATCACCGTCACTGAGAATAGTGCGCGCGCCTTTATCGGCGGTCTCCTGCGGACCATAAACCTCAAGTTGCGGATAGTGCTCCAGCAATTCGCTAACGCCGCCCACGTGATCGTGATGATGATGGGTCAGCAGAATGGCCTGCGGCTGCCAGTGATTGGCGTGAATTTTTTCCAGCACCGGCCGGGCTTCACCCGGATCGACGATCAGACCGCGTCCCTGTTCATCGTTCAGTGTCCAGATGTAGTTATCCTGCAACGCGGGAATACTGGTAAGATTCATAAACACCTCTCAGGTCGTAGAAAAAGGAAAATGGTAGAGCATGAAGCCAGCGAAAACACGCCAAATCCTGACTGCGCCGCGCTCCTGGCAGGATATGCCCTGGGGCGACTATTTCCGCGACGCGTTAACTCAGCAACTGCAACCGTATCTCGGCAAGCTGTACGGCTTTCATATGCTTAAAATTGGCAGCCTCAGCGCAGAAATCAATACCCGCCAGTGTGCCATATCGCATCAGGTTAATGTGGGCGATGAGGGCGATGGGCTGCACGTCATCGCCAGCGCAACGCAGTTGCCATTTGAAGCCAAATCAATTGATGCCTGTCTGCTGGCGCACACGCTGGCCTGGAGCCAGGATCCGCACCGCGTCCTGCGCGAAGTGGATCGCGTACTGATTGATGACGGCTGGATGATTATCAGCGGCTTCAATCCGTTCAGCCTGCTGGGCATCAGTAAAGGCCTGCCCGGATTACAGCGCCGCGCACCGTGGAGCGGACGGATGTTCAGCCAGGTGCGCCTGCTCGACTGGCTGAGCTTACTCAACTATGAAGTGGTATATCGTACGCGCTTTCAGGTGGTGCCGTGGCACCGCCAGGGCGGCAAGATGATCAGCACGCACCTGCCGGCGCTGGGCTGTCTGAATATCGTGGTTGCGCGTAAGCGCACCTTCCCGCTGACGCCGGGCAAAGTAAAGATGATGCCCGGCAAAACCCAGTTACGGCCAGCAGTCAATGCCACGCGGCAGTTTCGGGAAGCCAGCGATCAGGACTCAACCTGATAGCCAATATCGTCGAGGGAAGGATTGCCGGCAGCGCTGCGTGCCAGTTCATCGCAGCGTTCGTTCTCCGGATGACCGGCATGGCCTTTTACCCACTCCCACTGAATCTGATGGGTACTGAGCGCCGCGTCGAGTCGCTGCCACAGATCAACGTTCTTCACCGGCTTCTTTTCTGCGGTTTTCCAGCCGCGCTTTTTCCAGTTGTGAATCCAGCTGGTGATGCCCTGGCGCACATACTGGCTGTCGGTACTAAGCACCACGTCACACGGCTGGGTCAGCGCTTCCAGTGCCACAATGGCCGCCATCAGCTCCATGCGATTATTGGTAGTAAGGCGGTAGCCGGCGCTGAATAATTTCTCGTGCTGGCGGTAGCGAAGAATGGCGCCGTAGCCCCCGGGACCGGGATTGCCCAGGCAGGATCCATCGGTGAATATTTCTACCTGTTTGCGCATCTCTGGTAGACTTCCTTCTGACAAAACGCCAAGTCTGACATAAAACGAGTCCTATGAGCACTGCAAATAACCGCCAGATCGTCCTCGATACCGAAACCACCGGCATGAACATGATCGGGGTGCATTACGAAGGACATCGCATCATTGAAATCGGTGCGGTTGAGGTGATCAACCGTCGCCTGACCGGCAACAACTTCCATATGTATCTCAAGCCCGATCGGCTGGTGGATCCGGAAGCGTTCGGCGTACACGGTATTGCCGATGAATTCCTCGCCGATAAACCGACCTTTGCGCAAATCGCCGATGAATTCCTCGATTACATTCGCGGCGCGGAGCTGGTGATCCATAACGCTTCGTTCGACATCGGCTTTATGGATTACGAATTTGCCATGCTGCAGCGTGACATCGGCAAGACAGAAACCTTCTGTCAGATCACCGATAGCCTGGCGATGGCGCGTAAAATGTTCCCGGGCAAGCGCAACAGCCTGGATGCGCTGTGTAACCGTTTCGAGATCGACAACAGCAAACGTACGCTGCACGGCGCTTTGCTTGATGCCGAGATTCTGGCCGAAGTGTTCCTCACCATGACCGGCGGCCAGACCTCGCTGGCGTTTTCAATGGAAGGCGAGCAGAGCAATCAGGTGGCAGGCGAGCATATACAGCGCATCGTTCGTCCGGGCGCCGGCCTGCGCGTGGTTAGCGCCAGCGATGAAGAAATAATGGCGCATGAGAGCCGGCTCGATCTGGTGCAAAAGAAGGGCGGCAGCTGCCTGTGGCGCGCCTGAAGCCGCTGATTTTGCGTGGAAAAGCGTCGTTAAGCTGAAAAAACCGCCAAACGAGAGATTCCCCTGCAAAAAGCGTTGACGAGGGATGAGGCTGCCATTAATATGCGCCTCGTTCCCGACGGGGAACAAAGCGCGGAGCGGTAGTTCAGTTGGTTAGAATACCTGCCTGTCACGCAGGGGGTCGCGGGTTCGAGCCCCGTCCGTTCCGCCAATCTCTTTAAAGAAGCCGATGCAGCAATGCATCGGCTTTTTGCTTTTCTAAATCATACCCATCTGGCGTACGGTCGCCATTCATGGCGACCGCCAGCGCATTAATCCTTCTGTACCGCCACTTCCGCACGATAGGTGGCTTGCGGCACCTCACGTTCAGCGCGCGCCAGCCAGCGGTAGCAGCCAGCGCCCAGCGCCACGCCGATGAACCAGCTGAAGTTTGCCACCGCGTGCAGGGAAGGAATAAAGCTAATCACCAGGCAAATACCCACGGAAGGTAGCAGCGCAGCAATCGCTTTTGGATTGAAACCGCCGCGGTACCAGTAGCGGCCTTTTGGCGTATCGTTGAACAGGTCATCAACGTATACCTTGCTGCGTTTGATCAGGTAGAAATCGGCGATCAGAATGCCAAACAGCGGTCCGATAAATGATCCCAGCACATCCAGCGTGTAGTGAATCAGCTCTGGCGACTGGAACAGATTCCACGGCGTCAGCAGCACTGAACCCACGGCGGCAATCATGCCACCGGCGCGGAAGCTGATCTTCTGCGGTGAGCAGTTAGAGAAATCAAACGCTGGCGAAACGAAGTTCGCCACGATATTGATGCCGATGGTGGCGGTAATCATGGTCAGCAGCCCGATAGCGACCGCTACATCGTTGCCTACCATGCTCACGGTTTCAATCGGATCGGTGATCATTTTGCCAAACAGCGACTGAGTACCCGAGACGATGACCACGGTCACAATCGAAAACAGCAGGAAGTTGAACGGCAGGCCCCAGCGGTTGCCGCGGCGAATCTCACCCATGCTTTTGCCGTAGCGCGAGAAGTCACCAAAGTTGAGCAGCGGACCGGAGAAATAAGAGACCACCAGCGCGGTCGCGGTAATCATCTGCCAGGTTTGCTCGCCCGCGCTCAGTGATTTACTGGCGAGGGTGAAGGAGATACCGTCAAAACCGGTTTTGTATACAATCCAGCCCGCCAGCGCCACCATCACCACGTATACCGCCGGACCGGCGATATCGATAAAGCGTTTAATCGCGCTCATGCCGTGCCAGAACACCATCGCCTGCAGCAGCCACATGACGCCGAAACAGCACCAGCCAAGCTGCGACAGGCCGAGCCAGCTGCTCTGCGTCATGCTGCTTAACGACGGGTAGAACTTCAGCAGCACCAGCATCAGCGCATTCGCCGCCAGATAGGTCTGAATGCCGTACCAGGCGAAGGCGATCAGCCCGCGAATCACCGCCGGGATGTTGGCCCCGAACACGCCAAATGCCTGACGCGAAATCACCGCATAAGGCACGCCGGCCATCTGGCTCGGCTTTGCCACCAGGTTAGCGCACAGCTGCACGATGCAAATTCCCACCAGCAGACACAGCAGCACCTGCCAGCTGGCCAGACCGAGGGTGAAGAAGCTGGCCGCCACTACATAACCCCCCATGCTGTGCACGTCCGACATCCAGAACGAAAAAATGTTGTACCACGACCAGCTCTGGTTGCGGGTCGGCGCCAGGTCGTCGTTACACAGACGCGGGCTGTAATGGGCGTTGGCTTCAGAGGCCACCGCAGAGGTCACTTCAGAATGATTTGGCATGAAACCTGCTCCTCTTAACTTCATGGAAAAATAATGACAGCGTGAAACGGTATTGCAGGATCCAGGCCAGAATTGATTTCTTGTATACAAAAAATGAATTTCACGTATACGATGTCTGCATACAGTCACTTGCCGGAGCGGGTAATGAAGAGTGAAACAGGCCTGAAAACGGCTGCCGATCTGAATGACAGAGACGAACCTATCTACCAGGCGTTGCTGAACGCCATCGTGGAGCACCAGCTGCCGCCGGGCAGCAAATTGCCGGAAGAGGCGCTGTCGGAGGTGTTTGGCGTCAGCCGTACCGGCATTCGTAAGGTGCTGCAGCGCCTCGCGGCGGTGCAAATGATCACCCTGTCGCCCAGACGTGGTGCACAGGTGGCGACGCCGGGCGTGGAGGAAGCGCGCGACATCTTCGCCACGCGCAGCCTGCTGGAGTGCGCCAATCTGCCGGCGGTGCTGGCGCATCTGCAGCCGCCGCATCTCGCCGCGCTCAGTGGCTTAATTGCCGACGAGCAGCAGGCGCACCAGCAGCACGACGGGGCCGCCGCCATCCGTCTGTCTGCGGCTTTTCATATCCAGCTGCAGGCGATTTCCGGCAATCAGGTGCTGACTGACATGGTGACGCGCCTGACGCAGCGCTCCTCACTGGTGATCGCCGCTTACGGTGCCCCCTGGCAGCGCGGCTGTCGTTGCGATCATCACGATCGGCTGGTGGATCTGCTGCGGCAAAACGATCTGCCGGCGTTAACCACGGCGCTGCAACATCACTTCGAACATATCGTCGCCAGCCTGCACTTTGAACGCAGCGGCGAAACCCTGCCTGATTTCACCCGGTTATTTGCCGGTCATAAAGGAGCGGCATCATGAGCCTGATCCAGGTGATCAACCCGAATACCAGCGCCGCCATGACGGCGACCATCGGTGCAGCGGCGCGCGCCGTGGCCGCACCTGGCACGGAGATTGTGGCGGTGTGCCCGAGCGAGGGCGTGCCCTCCATTGAAGGACACTTTGATGAAGCGATTGCCGCGGTGGGCGTGCTGGAACAGGTAAAACGCGGCAAAGAGCAGGGCGTCAGCGGCCATATCATCGCATGCTTTGGCGATCCGGGACTGCTGGCGGCGCGCGAACTGGCGAGCGGACCGGTGATTGGCATTGCCGAAGCGGCGATGCACACCGCGACGCTGGTGGCGACGCGTTTTTCGATTGTCACCACGCTGCCGCGCACGCTGGTGATCGCCCGCCATCTGCTGCAGCAGTACGGATTCAGCCATCACTGTGCCGCGCTGCACGCCATTGATCTGCCGGTGCTGGCGCTTGAGGACGGCAGCGGCGTCGCGCAGGAGAAAGTGCGCGAGCGCTGCCTGCAGGCGAAACGTGAAGATGGCAGCGGCGCGATTGTGCTGGGCTGCGGCGGCATGGCGTCGCTGGCGCAGGACCTGACCAAAGAGCTGGGCCTGCCGGTGATTGATGGCGTCAGTGCGGCGGTGAAAATGGTCGAGTCATTACTGGCGCTGGGCTTTGGTACCAGCAAACACGGCGATCTGGCTTACCCGATTAAAAAACCGCTCAGCGCGGCATTTCAGCACCTAAACTAAGGGCTGGTTGAGGACTGATGACAGGAACTTGCAGAATGAGTGATGTATCTGAGAAGAAAGAGTACAGCTTCAACAAAAATTATCCGCGCGATCTGATTGGCTATGCGGGCCAGCCGCCGCACGCGCAGTGGCCGGGTGAGGCGCGGGTGGCGGTGCAGTTCGTGCTCAACTATGAAGAGGGCGCTGAAAACAATGTGCTGCACGGCGACGCGGGCTCTGAGCAGTTTCTCTCCGACATCATCGGTGCCGCCAGCTATGCCGATCGCCACATGTCGATGGATTCCCTGTATGAGTACGGCTCGCGTGCCGGTTTCTGGCGCATCCATCAGGAGTTTCAGCAGCGCGGCCTGCCGCTGACCATCTTTGGCGTCGCGATGGCGCTGGCGCGGCATCCGCAGATTGTCGAGGCCATCAAAGCCGCCGATTACGATGTGGTCAGCCACGGCTGGCGCTGGATTCACTATCAGGGGATGGATGCCAAAACCGAGCGTCAGCACATGCAGCAGGCAGTGGACGTGCTCACCGAGCTATTCGGTAAAGCGCCCACCGGCTGGTATACCGGGCGCGACAGCCCCAATACGCGGCGGCTGGTGGTCGAGCAGGGCGGCTTCAGCTACGACAGCGATTACTACGGTGACGATCTGCCGTTCTGGACGCAGGTCACCTGTCAGGACGGCACGGTGAAGCCGCATCTGATCATTCCCTACACGCTGGAGTGCAACGACATGCGCTTCGCCACGCCGCAGGGATTCAACACCGCCGAGCAGTTCTATACCTATCTGCGCGATACCTTTGATGTGCTGTATGAAGAGGGCGCGACGGCGCCGAAGATGATGTCGATTGGCATGCACTGCCGTCTGCTGGGGCGTCCGGGGAAATTCCGCGCGCTGCAGCGTTTCCTCGACCATATCCAGCAGCACGACAAGGTGTGGGTGTGCACGCGTCAGCAGATTGCCGATCACTGGATGAAGACGCATCCGGCTGCGTAAGCGGCCTTACCTTTCACGGATATCAGGTCGTTTTTGCCCTCTCTTGCCAGGAGAGGGCAACGCTCGCGCCTGCGTCAGCTCATCAAACTCACCTGCGCTGCCACGATGCGCCAGCCGCACGGCAGCCGTACCCAGGTCTGCTGCTGACGGCCGATCTTCTCTACGCCCTCGCGGGTGAACTCGGTGCTGCACACCGCATAGTCATCGCCAAAAGTGGTGATGACCGTATTGCGCAGCGTGCGATCGAGCCCCTTTGACGGACGCGCCGCGCGAAAGGCGCGAATCTCGTCAATCCCGTACAGATTCTCTCCGGCACCGAGTCGCACCGTACGCGCATCGTGCCAGAACAGCTCGTCCAGTACAGCGACATCATTGCTCACCAGCGCCTGCTCGTAGCGGTAAAACGCGGCGGTGACTTCAGCCAGTATCGCCGGACGATCGATATGTTCAGGTGTCATCTTCAGGCATCCATAAAAGAGGTTTGTGGCAGCGTCACACCCTGCTGCTGCAGTGTCCAGGCGGCGCGCAGCGCCAGCTGTTCGTTAAACGGCGCAGCAATCAGCTGCAGGCCAATCGGTAAGCCGCTGGCGGTGAGCAGCGGTACGCTACACACCGGCAGGCCGAGGAACGAAATCGGCTGCGTCAGCATGCCCATGCTGGCGCGTGTCGGCAAATCCTGACCGTTGATGTGAATGGTTTCCTGGCCGATGGTGGTGGCGGTACAGGGCGTCGCCGGGGCGATCAGCACGTCATAATGGTCGAACAGCGGCAGCACCTGCTGCTGGAAGTGACGGCGGAAACGCTGGGCCTGCACATACCACGCGGCGGGCAGCATCGCGCCAGCCAGCAGGCGTTCGCGTGAATTCGGCTCAAAGCGTTCTGGCTGGGTGCGCAGCGCTGGCAGATAGTGATTGCCACCTTCCGCGGCGGTCATGATAAACGCGGCCGAGCGCGCCAGTTCGGCCTGGGGCAGCGTCACTTCTTCTGTCGCGCCGAGCGCGCGGGCCGCTACCGCCACCGCCGCGCGCGCCTCATCGCTGCACCAGTCAGCAAAAAAGCCGCCCAGCACCGCGCTGCGCAGCTTTTCGCTGCCAGCAGAGAGCCTGTCACTGACCGGTTCCGCAGGCCGCGCCGCCTGAAACGCATCGCTGGCGTCGCCGCCCTGCAGCGCATCGTAAACCAGACTCAAATCTTCCACCGAACGGGCAAACGGACCGATGTGATCGAGGCTGGCGACAAACGGATGGCTGCCGCTGCGCGACAGACGACCAAAGGTGGGTTTCAGGCCGAAAATGCCGCACAGCGAAGCAGGCACGCGAATCGAGCCGTTGGTGTCAGTGCCGAGTGAAAAGTGCACCAGCCCGGCAGCGACGGCTGCCGCGGAACCGCCAGATGAGCCGCCGGCCACGCGTGACAGATCGCGCGGGTTGCGCGTCGCACCATAATGGGTGTTCTCGGTGGTAAAGCCGTAAGCGTAGGCGTCCATATTCAGCATGCCGGAGAGCAGCGCGCCGCTCTGCTGCAGCTTAGAGACCGCCCACGCATCCTGCTGTGCCACCGGCCGCTCGCTGAACAGGCTGGCGCCGGCAAGCGTGCTGTGACCGGCGACGTCAAACAGGTTTTTTACCGCATAGGGAATGCCAGCCAGCGCCGGCAGCGGCTCGCCGCGCTGACGCTGTTGATCCAGCCGATCGGCTTCCCGCAGCATGCGCTGCGCGGTGACGGCGGTCCAGGCGTTGATGGCCGGGTTATGCTGTTCAATGGCGGCCAGCGTCTGCTGTGCGATGTCGCGCGCGCTGAGATCGCCCTGCGCCAGTGCCTGCTGCAGCTGGCTAATCGATAAGGCTGCCAGCGTCATGGATGAAATACTCCCGCCACTTCCAGGCGATCGTCCAGCGGCAGCGCCATCAGCGGCTGCGCCATTGCGGCGATACGGTTAAACTGCGTCAGCAGCTCGGCGCGGCGCGTGTCGTCCAGCTCCAGCGCCAGAATCTGTTCCATTTGGGCGATATAGGCCGCCCAGTCCGGTTGTGCATTCATGATTGTCTCCGTTAAAAGCCGGCAGCGCTGCCGTTGCTGCGCGGATCAAACGCGCCTTCCAGCATGCCATTGTTGTGTCTGACGATGGCGCCGGCGTGGCCCACCACTTCACTGTATTCAGCCAGCAGTTCGACCTCATGACCGAGCGCGCGCAGCTGCTGCACGGTTTCAGGCGCGATGCGCGCCTCCAGCTTGAGGGAGTCTGAGGATTGTCCCCAGGTGCGGCCAAGCAGCCAGCGCGGTGCGCTGACCGCCTGCTGCAGCGGCTGGCCCTGAATGACATAGCGGGTAAAGATCGCCGCCTGGGTTTGCGGCTGGCCATCACCCCCCATCGAGCCGTACACCAGCGTGCGGCCATCTTTCAGGCGCGCCGCCGCTGGATTGAGCGTATGAAACGGCTGTTTGCCCGGTGCCAGCGTCAGCAGGTGATCCGGCTGCAGGCTGAACGCCGCGCCACGGTTTTGCCAGGTAATACCGGTGCCGGGCAGCACGACGCCGCTGCCAAATTCGTGGTAAATGCTCTGGATAAAGGAGACCGCCAGGCCGCTGCTGTCCATCACCCCCATCCACACGGTATCGCCCGGTCCGCGTCCGGTACCCCAGGGCGCGGCGCGATCGTCCTGCACCTGCGCGGCCAGCGTGCCGAGATGATCGGCATCCAGCAGCGACTGCACATCAATCGCCATGTGACGCGGATCGGTGATGTGCTGGTCGCGCAGGGCAAAGGCCTGTTTGGTGGCTTCAACGATGCGGTGCACCGTCTGCGCTTCACTGGCGTCGGCCATCGCCAGACGATCGGTGATCCCGAGGATCGCCAGCGATACCAGCCCCTGCGTTGGCGGCGTCATGTTCCAGATATCGCCTTCGCTGTGCGCGAGGTGCAGCGGCGTGCAGCGCCGGGCGCGCTGCCGGTGTAAATCGTCCAGCGTAATCGGCATGCCGAGCGCGCCCATTTCGCGTGCCAGATGGTGCGCCAGCTCACCGCGATAAAAGCTCTCCAGCCCTTGCTCGCTCAGCACGCTCAGCGTCTGTGCCAGTGCCGGCTGGGTAAAACGACTGCCGGCGGCGGGCGGTGCGCCATCAGGCAGAAAGGTGGCAGCAAAACCGGGCTGATGTTGCAGCTCATGCTGTTTTGCCGCCGTCGCTGCCGCCTGCGAGGCGGTGACCTGAATGACATCGGCCGCATAGCGAATCGCATCGCGCAGCAAACGGCTCAGCGGCAGCGGCGTCGCGCCCAGTTCGTGCGCCAGCGTCAGCGCTTCCTGCCAGCCACTGACGGTGCCGGCAACCGTCAGTGCCGCTTTAGGGCCGCGATGCGGAATATGGCTCTCACCGTGATAGAAGTCGGGGTGCGCCAGCGAACCGGCGGCGCCGCTGGCATCGATAGCAATCGGATCGCCGCCGGGCGGCACCACCAGCCAGAAGCCGTCGCCGCCGAGGCCATTCATGTGCGGATAGACCACCGCAATGGTCGCCGCGGCGGCCACCATGGCTTCCAGCGCGTTGCCGCCTTCACGCAGAACTGCCAGTGCGCTTTCGCTGGCAAGGTGATGTGGCGTCACCGCCATGCCCATCGGGGCCATATTGCTTTGAATCATAATGAACTGTTCCCGGATTATTCTTTTGTAGCGGCGCGATTTGGCGCGCTGGATAGGGAAAACAAGCGCAACAAATTGCGCCGCTACCAGTCTGTATCAATGGTAAAGCAAGAGCCGTTCCAGTTTTGGTGTTACGCCAGCCTGGATCGATTTATGCTAGCTTGTGATGAAACGAAAGTTACAGGACCGATGATGAAACAGCTCGATGAACGCCTTCGCAGTCACTATCCGCAACTGTCGCCGCAGGAGCAGCGCATTGCTGACTTTGTGTTTGACCATTTTGATGATCTGATTAGCTATAACAGCGCTGAGCTGGCGCGGCTCAGCGGCGTATCAAAGGCCACGGTAAGCCGGCTGTTCAAACGCCTCGGCTATGAAAAATATAAAGACATGCGTGACGAGCTGCGCACCCTGCGCCAGAGCGGAATGCCGCTGACCGATAACCGCGACGCGGTGCAGGGCAACACGCTGCTGTCGCGCCATTACAAGCAGGAGATGGCGAACCTGACGCAGTGGGTCAACAGCATTGACGCCCGGCAGTTTAGCGAGGTGATTGCTGCGCTGGGCGCCGCACGGCGGGTGTTCATCATTGGGATGCGCAACGCGTATCCGGTGGCGCTGCACCTGCGTCAGCAGCTGCTGCAGGCGCGCGCCCAGGTGCAGGTGTTGCCGCAGCCAGGCCAGACGCTGGGCGAAGAGCTGGTGGACATGACGCCGGAAGATGTGGTGGTGGTGATGGCGTTTCGCCGCCGGCCACGCATCATTCGTCCACTGATGCAGCAGCTGCAGCAGAGCGGCATCCCGGTGCTGGTGCTGTGCGAACCGCAGGCGCAGGGCATTCTCACCCTGGCGCGCTGGCAGCTGTGCGCACCGCTCGACAGCGTTTCCGCCTTTGACAGCTACGCCTCGGCAATGAGCCTGATCAACCTGCTGGCCAACGCGCTGCTGCACGAAATGCTGTCGCAGGGGCGTCAGCGCATCCACCAGATTGCCGATCTTTACCAGCAGCTCGATGAGCTGGAACACCGCTAAAGGGCACCATTTTGGTGCTTTGCACCTTTTTTGATCGCGCCTGCTAACGGGGTGATCCCCGTTATGATGCGCCCTTAACCGCCTTAAATCCTCCGCTTAGCCGCTGCGTTTGCTGCCCGTTGTGGTTGGCACATTAGTTGCAAATCAATTTATCAAGAATCTTTTGTTTCACCATTAACTCACCGGGGTGCATAATGAACAAAGTATTACTGGCAGTAGCAGGGGCAGCATTGCTGCTGGCGCAGGCAGGCAGCGCCATGGCCGATCAGCTGCAGGATATCCAGAAGCGTGGCGTGATTCGCGTGGCAGTGCCGCAGGACTTTCCGCCGTTTGGCTCGGTTGGTACCGATCTGCAGCCGCAGGGCTATGACATCGACATGGCGAAATACCTCGCGAAGCAGATGAAACTGAAGTTGCAGCTGGTGCCGGTGACCAGTGCCAACCGCGTACCGTATCTGCAGACCGACAAGGTCGACCTGGTGATCTCCAGCATGGGCAAAAACGCCGAGCGCGAAAAAGTGATCGACTTCAGCCGCGCCTACGCACCGTTCTTCCTCGGCGTGTTCGGCCCGAAAGGCGAGACGCTGAAAGATGCGGCGGCGCTGAGCGGTAAATCGATTGGCGTGACGCGCGGTGCAGTAGAGGACATGGTGCTGAGCGATGTCGCTCCGAAAGATGCTCAGGTGAAGCGCTACGAAGATAACAACACCACGCTGTCCGCCTATCTCTCCGGTCAGGTGCAGTATGTCGCCACCGGAAATCTGGTGGTCGCAGCGATTGCGCGCCAGAACGCGGAAAAAGCCCCGGTGCCGCAGTTTATGCTGAAAGATTCACCGTGCTTTATCGGCCTGAAAAAGAATGAGCCAGCGCTGAAAGAGAAAGTGAACGCACTGATTGAGCAGGGTATTAAAGACGGCACGCTGAACAAGCTGTCGGAAGAGTGGCTGAAAGCGCCGCTGCCTGCCAACCTCGGCGCATAACAGGAACGGCCAATGATTGGGCAACTTAACTTTGCAGATCTCTGGCCGCACTGGCCAGAGCTGCTGGCCGGACTGTGGGTCACGGTGCAGCTTACGGTGCTGGCGACGGTGGGCGGTGTCGGACTGGGTATTCTCGGCGCGGCGCTGCGCAGCGGCAAACCGGGCTGGGCCAGCCGCCTGTGGGGCATCTACGTCGAGCTGATTCGCAACACGCCGTTCGTGGTACAGCTGTTTTTTATCGTGTTTGGTCTGCCTAATCTCGGGCTGAAACTGACGGCCGGTGAAGCGGCGCTGCTGGCGATGCTGATTAACCTTGGCGCCTACAGCACTGAAATCATCCGTGCCGGTATCCAGGTCACGCCGCGCGGGCAGTGGGAAGCGGGGCGCGTGCTCGGGCTGAGCCGCACGCAAACCTTCATCCGCGTGGTGCTGCCGCCCTCGCTGCAGCGCATTTATCCGGCGCTGGTCAGCCAGTGCATCATTGTGATGCTCGGCTCGTCGGTAGTGTCGCAGGTCTCGTATGAAGAGCTGACGTTTGCCGCCAACCTGATTCAGTCGCGCACCTTTTTGAGTTTTGAAGTTTATCTGGTGACCACGCTGATCTATCTGGCGTTGTCGATTGCCATGCGTCAGCTGCTGCTGGCGCTGGGTCGCAAATGGTTTGGAGCGCAGCCGGCATGACAACGTTTACTGACTGGGACATCCTGCGCAACCTGCTGCTGGCGGCGCGCTGGACGATTTTGCTGTCGCTGGTGGCCTTTTTCGGCGGCACGCTGGTAACACTGCCGCTGCTGTTTCTGCGTCTGCTGCAGCGTCGCTGGCTCACCCGCCTGATTCGCTGTTATACCGAGCTGTTTCAGGGCACGCCGCTGCTGATGCAGCTG
>NZ_SDFT01000160.1:0-19877 GCF_004916815.1 Pantoea sp. R102 | reverse complement strand
CCAGCTCATCCAGCTGCTGCAGCCCGGCGCGGATCTCCCGCTCCAGCCGGTCCAGGTCCCAGCAGTCATAACCGCCGCGCTGCACGCGCGGGTTGGCGAAACGCCGCACTTCGCGCAGGCTGAGCTGCTGACGGTCAGCCTGCCAGCTGGCCAGCATGACGCGGCCACTGGATGCGCCTAAATCGATGGCAACAATATTACGCAGACTCATGGCGAGTACTCCCTGTGAAGACATGGCGACAGAGTAGAAATCCTGCGCCGCAGACACCTTCCCGCGAGTGCCAGCGGGTCATCACCGCTGGCAGGTTTGCAAAGGTGTTCGTGAGTGAGCTCACAGAACCGCATAACGGCAGAGTTGTGAGCCTTGCCGCAATTCCATCAATCACTTAGGCGATCTTGAATAATTGGCGATTTTCCTGCGCTGCCCGGTGCAAAATTCAAGGTAAGGTGGCAGGCGGCTGCGTAGACTCGGTTACGGTTTTGTTAACTGAGGGCGCATGATGACGGTATTACACAGTGCTGATTTCTTTCCGGCCGGCGATTACACGATAGCCATTGAGCCACGTGTGCCGCAGTCGGCGTTTCCGGAGCATCACCATGATTTTCATGAAATTGTGCTGGTGGAACAGGGCTCGGGCATCCACGTATTCAATGGTCAGCCGCAGGCGCTCAGCGCCGGCTGCGTCTGTTTTGTGCGCGATCACGATCGCCATCTGTACGAGCAAACCGACAATCTGTGCCTGACGAATGTGCTGTATCGCAGTCCGGCGGCGTTCCGCTTTCTGTCCGGCCTGCAGGCGCTGCTGCCGCACGAACAGGACGGCCAGTACGTTTCACACTGGCGGATCAACCATAAAGTGATGGCGCAGGCGCTGCACCTGGTGACGCAGATGAAGCAGCCGGCCAGCTGGTCGCTGGAACGTCAGGCGCAGCAGGAACAGCACTTTTTGCAGCTGCTGGTGCTGCTGCGCGAGGCGGCGCAAAACGATCAGGCGCAGGACCAGGATGCCCGCCTGCACCGCTTGCTGGACTGGCTGAATGCGCACTACAGTGAGGAAATTGCGTGGGAAGCGCTGGCCGATCGCTTCTGTTTGTCGCTGCGTACCCTGCATCGCCAGATGAAGCAGCAGACCGGCAGCACGCCGCAGCGCTATCTCAATCGGTTACGTTTATTGCAGGCGCGGCACCTGTTGCGCCACAGCGAGATGCGCATCACGGACATCGCCTATCAGTGTGGGTTTGGTGACAGTAATCACTTCTCCACCCTGTTCCGGCGGGAATTTGGCTGCGCGCCGCGCATGGCGCGCCAGCAGATGGGGTAACCGGAGGGCTGACATGCCGCTGTTACTGACGCGCGAGGATTACTTCCCGGCCAGCAATTTGCCTATTGCCGTGGCAGAACGCATGCCGCAGCCCTCTTTCCCACCGCACCGGCATGAGTTCAGCGAGATCGTGATTGTCTGGCGCGGTAATGGCCTGCATATCCTCAACGATCGGCCGTGGCTGATCACCTGTGGCGATGTGTTTTACATTCGCGACAGTGATTGCCACAGCTTTGATAGCGTCAACGATCTGGCGCTCGACAATATTCTCTACTGCCGCGATCGCTTCAGCCTGGCGCTCGACTGGCAGCAGCTGCTGCCGCCACAGGATGAAGAGACACCCGCCAGCTGGCGTCTGACCACGCGCGGCATGGCGCTGGCGCGCGGCGTCATCAGCCAGCTGGAGCGCGAAAGTCGCAAAAGCGATTCGCTATCGATTCAGCTGTCGGAAGCGCTGTTTTTGCAGCTGGCACTGATATTGCGCCGTCACGGCTACGCCGCCGATCGGCCGTGGGTGCTGCCGGAGGGCGAACAGCTCGATCTGCTGATGTCGGCGCTGCTCGGCGATATCAGCCGCCCCTTCGATCTGCCCCATTTCTGCCAGCAAAACCAGCTCAGCGAACGGTCGCTGAAACAGTTGTTCCGTCAGCAAACCGGCATGACCATTGGCCACTATCTGCGTCAGCTGCAGCTGTGTCAGGCAAAATATCTGTTGCGCACGCAGGCATGTCTGATTAGCGAAGTGGCGGCGCGCTGCGGGTTTGATGACAGCAACTACTTTTCCGTGGTGTTTACGCGCGAAACCGGGTTAACGCCCAGCGCGTGGCGTCAGCGTTTTTTGTCGCCGCGCGAACCGATGGCAGACAAAGAAAAAGCCTGACGCGCGCAGAGACGCGTCAGGCGGTGCGGTGTTAAGCGTTATCAGGCGGCCATACCGAGACCGACAATGTTTGCCGCGATAATGATTACCACGCAGCCAATCGACAACACGCTCACCGGTCGACGCCCCACCGATTTCCACTCCTTCAGCACCAGTCCTACCAGGCCGCCGCACAGCACGTACAGGCTCATGTGCAGCATCCAGCTTACGAAGTCGTACTGCGGGGGAATTTTTGCGTGGCCCCAGGCATAGAAGAAGAACTGCAGATACCACATGGTTCCCCCCAGCACGGCGAAAGCAATGTTGGCGATCAGCAGCGGTTTTGCCACGGAAAAATCGCGGCGCAGCGAAAGCTCCGGCTTCACCGCCAGGCGGATAAAGCAGTACGCGAGGTTGATCAGCGCGCCACCGCCCATGATCACCACGTAGCTCGGCAATGCCACATACAGCGGATTGATGCCCAGACTGGCAGCGGCTTCATGCATCGGCTTCGCCGCATCCATGGCAAATGACATGCCGGCAGAGAAGATGCCGCACAGCGCCGCCAGCACCAGACCTTTCTTCAGGTTGAAATCTTCGGCGTTGATCCCCAGCGCCCGCTCCTTTAGCAGCCCGGCGCGTGACACAATCGCCACACCCAGCAGCGCAACCAGCACGCCCAGCAGCGTCATGCGGCCGCCGGCGGAGCTGAACAGTTCAACGAATCGGCCCTGCAACAGCGGCGTCATCAGCGTCCCCACTACCAGCGTAATGCCAATAGCGATACCAATCCCCATCGACATCCCCAGATAGCGCATGGTGAGGCCATAGTTGATGTTGCCGATGCCCCACATGGCACCGAACAGAAACACCGGCAGCAGCTGCGATAAACTGAAACTGCTGTAGTACGCCCAGAAGTTCGGTAACAGCGCGGCACTGACTGCCCAGGGCAGAATCAGCCACGACATCACGCCGCCGACCGACCACATGGTTTCCCATGACCACTTTTTAACCTGTTTAAACGGAGCATAAAAACAGGCGGCGCTGGCGGCACCCACCAGATGCCAGAAGATACCTGCAAGAATGGCACTGTTCATTGTTATTCCTTCGTAAGGTTGAGGCCAGACGGAAACACCTGCGGTTTCCGATTAGTGGCAGTCTATGGCGCACTGCGTGGACTCAGCCTTTGGATGGTTGCCGTAAAGCCAGGCTGACTGGCAAAATCGGGGGGGTATGCAACATAAGGATCACAAATTCGCATTTGCTGCCGTTATGCCGGATGAGTTCTTTAAGTTGCTTATTATTCGGCATATTTTTGATTTATGTTGTGTTGATCGGCACAGTTTTTCCTCTGTTGCCAGCGCGGCGCTTAACATGGCACTCACACAAAGCTGCGCGAAGCACTTCCCCCGACGGGGTTAAATCCGTATAACGTGGGAAAAATCATCGGAACCAGGGATTGAGATGAAGAGCAAACGGTTAACGCTGGTGCTGTCGCAAGCGGTGAGCCGCGTGATGCTGGATGACATCCGCGCCATCGTGCCGCCCGAGGCGCTGAATGTGTTCATTAATGGCTTAGATACTACTCACTACGCCACGCTGGACTGCGTGCAGAGCGAAGAGAACTGCGCGCTGCTGGCGTCAGCCATTGTGGTGTGGCGTCAGCTCGGCCATGTGCATCAGATTCAGTATCAGAAAGGCGAACATCTGCGTCAGGTCGATGACGCGACACAATTTCAGCTATTCAGTATGATGAAAACCCACCGCGCGCTAATCCAGCTCGCCTAACGCTCAGGATGCATATGAAAATCGGTCTGCTGTTCCCCATCGCCATTATTGTTGCCGGTGTCAGTTTTCTGGTCTGGTTTATTGCCAGCGGCGCCATGATGCCCGGTTCCTGAAACGGTCCACTGACGCAGAATGCTGCGTCGGTCGCGTGATTCTTGCCGCTATTGCCAGCGCCCTGCCGGTGCTGGCAGTGATAAAAAGGTCGCCAGTGTTCATCTGCTTCACTCTTCCTTCACATCAGTTTAACAAAACCGAGCGTGGAGCCCCTGCACATGACCCTTCATCATCAACACTACATTAATGGCGCGTTTGTCGAGGCGCACAACGATAGCTGGATTGAAGTGATTAACCCGGCGACGGAGACCCTGCTGTCACGTGTGCCCCAGGGCAGCAAACAGCAGGCGGCGGCAGCCATTGCCGCCGCAGAAGCCGCTCAGCCCGGCTGGGAAGCGTTACCGGCGGTGGCGCGCGGCGACTGGCTGCACCGCATCGCCACGGCAATTCGCCAGCGCGAGCCTGAGCTGAGCACCACCCTCGTCGCGGAGGGCGGCAAAACCCAGGCGCTGGCGCAAACCGAAGTGCTGTTTACCGCTGACTACTTCGACTACATGGCGGAATGGGCGCGACGCTACGAAGGGGAAATTGTCAACAGCGATCGCCCAAACGAAAACATCTTTGTGTTTAAGAAAGCGATTGGCGTGACCACCGGCATTCTGCCGTGGAATTTTCCCTTCTTCCTGATTGCGCGCAAAGCGGCACCGGCGCTGATCACCGGCAACACCATCGTGCTGAAGCCGAGTGAGATCACCCCGAATAACGCCGCCCTGTTCGCCGCCATTATCGACGACCTCGGCCTGCCACCCGGAGTGATTAACATCGTTTATGGCTATGGCCCGGAGGTGGGACAGGAACTGGCCGCCAATCCTAAAGTCGGGTTAGTGAGCCTGACCGGCAGCGTCAACGCCGGCATCGCCACCATGGCCGCGGCGGCGCCGAATGTGACCAAAGTGTCGCTGGAGTTGGGCGGTAAAGCACCGGCAATTGTCATGAACGACGCCGACCTCGATCTGGCCGTCAGGGCTATCGTCAGTTCGCGCATTATCAACAGCGGTCAGGTGTGTAACTGCGCCGAGCGCGTGTATGTGCAAGACGGCATTTACGATCGCTTTATCAGCGCCCTGACCGGGGCGATGCAGCAGGTGAAATTTGGCGATCCGGCGCAGCAGGCCGATGTGGATATGGGGCCGCTGATTAGCGCAGCCGCGTGCGACCGCGTCGGGCAAAAGGTCGCCAGCGCCGTCGCGCAGGGCGGCAAGGTGGTGCTGGGGGGCAAACGCGCCGGTGAACGCGGCTTTTATTTTGAACCAACCATCATCACCGGGGTACGTCAGGAGATGACGATCATGCGTGAGGAGATATTTGGTCCGGTGCTGCCGGTGATGCGCTTTAACACGCTGGATGAAGCCATCGCGCTGGCTAACGACTGCGACTATGGCCTGACCTCATCGCTGTATACCCGCGATCTGAACACCGCGATGATCGCGCTGCGCCGGCTGAAATTCGGTGAAACCTACATTAACCGCGAAAATTTTGAAGCGATGCAGGGGTTCCATGCCGGCTGGCGCAAATCCGGCATCGGCGGTGCCGATGGCCGCCACGGGCTGGAGGAGTATCTGCAAACGCACGTCGCCTATCTGCAGTTTGCCTGATGCGTAAACACCGGTGCGCAGTGCGCGCACCGGTTGCCACTTAGCGTATCCGTTTCTGACTGCGCAGCAGCGCTACCCCGCTTAAGAGCGACATCGCCATCAGGTAGTAGCCCGGCGCCAGACTGGTGCCGGTAGCGCTGATCAGCAGCGTGCAAATCAGCGGCGCAAAACCGCCAAACACCGTGACCGCAATGTTATAGCTGATGGCCATGCCGCTGGCGCGCGTACCAATCGGGAACAGATCCGCCATCACCGAGGGTACGGTAGAAAAATAGATCGATTTCAGCAGCGCCATCCAGCATACCAGCACAATCAGCGTGGCCGGCGTGGTGTGATTGACCACCAGCCGAAAGGCCGGATAGATGGTGACCATCAGCAGTATGAGCGATCCCCACATTAGCGGCAGGCGGCCAATGCGCTCCGCCCACCATCCCATCAGCGGCGTCACCACCGTCAGAATCACTCCGGCCAGCAACGTGGCGGTAAAGGCCACCGAGCCCGGCAGATGCAGGTTTTTAGTTGCGTAGGTCGGCACGTAGTTGAGCATGTAGTTGACCGCCGTTGAGATCACCATCAGGCCAATCGCCAGCAGCATCAGCGCTTTTTGCCGGCCAAACAGCCGTTTCAGCGGGGCCGCTTCCGGCGTCTGTGCGGCAAAGCTGGCGGGCTCATGCACGTGGCGGCGGATATACAGCCCGAGCGGGCCAATCAGCAGGCCGAAGGCAAACGGAATACGCCAGCCCCACGCCTGAATCTGGCTTTCGCTCAGGATCTGCGTCAGGCCGAGACCAAACGCCGAAGCCATTAGCGTGCTGGCGCCCTGGGTGGCGAACTGCCAGCTGGCGATAAAGGCTTTGCGCTCGGGAAAATGCTCGACCAGAAACGCCGTGGAGCTGCCAAACTCGCCACCGGCAGAAAAGCCCTGTATCAGGCGCGCCAGCAGGATCAGCAGCGGCGCGAGCAGGCCGATGCTGTCGTAGCCCGGCATAAACGTGATGATGGCTCCGCCAAGCATCATCAGGTTGATGGAGAGCAGCAGCGCTTTTTTACGCCCGTGGCGATCGGCATAGTTGCCCAGCACCACCGCGCCCAGCGGGCGAATCAGAAAGGAGACGCCGAAACTGCCAAAGGTCAGCAGCAGCGAGACCGACGCATCGCTGGTGGGAAAGAAGGCGTGGGCGATATAGCTGGCGAAGAAGCCATATACCGCAATGTCGAACCACTCCAGCGCATTACCGATGCAGGTCGCAAACAGCGTTTTATGCAGGTTTGGCTTCACCCCGCTCAGCGGCGCGCTATGGCTGAGGCTGCTCATGCGCCACCTCCCGCATAAGCGCGGTGTTGCGCCAGCCATTCCGTGCCCTGCTCGCCCAGCTCCCACAGCAGCTGCGTCATGATCTGCAGCCCTTCGCGGGCAATCGATTTCAGCATGTGCTCATTCACGCCATGCTGACCGCAGGCGGGATACGAATGTGGCACCCACAGCGTTGGCAGGCCCAGAATCTCCGCGAACACTTCATTCGGCAGCGATCCCCCAAGGTTGGGCAGCAGCGCAGGTTTTTTGCCGCTGGTTGCCGCCATGCTGTTCAGCACCCAGTGCACCAGCGGATCGTCAGGATCGAGACGCGTGGCGGGTGAACCGCGCAAAAATTCAACCTCAACATCATGGAAGCCGTGCTGCGCCAGATGCGCGCTGACGTGCTGCGCCAGCCGCTGCCAGTCGGTACCGACCACAAAACGCAGCTGGCACACCGCCGTCGCGCTGCCGGGAATGGCATTCATCGGGCGCGCCGGGTTACCGGTAAGAAACGACAGCACTTCCAGCGTGTTCCAGCCGTACAGGCGTTCGGCAGGCGTCAGGCCTGGCTCGCCCCAGTTGGTGTCAATCGCGGGATCGCCTGGCATGCCACCCACCTCGATATCGCTGAGAATCGCGCGCACCTGCGGGGTCAGCGAATCGGGCCGCAGCGCCTCAACCTGCAGCACGCCCTGCGCGTCCACCAGCGTGGCGATGGCGCTGGCCAGTCGGGTGCCGGGATTGCTTAGCAGTCCGCCCCAGTTGCCGGAGTGATAAGCATTGTCACGCGCGTTGATGGTCAGGCGGAAATTTACCGCACCGCGCGAACCGAGGAACAGCGTCGGCCGCACGGCATTGAGCCGCGGACCGTCTGAGGCAATGAACAGGTCAGCCTGCAACAGTTCCGCCTGCTGCTGACACAGCTGCGCCAGCCCCGGCGAGCTGATCTCTTCGCCCATCTCAAACAGCCATTTGCAGTTAAAGCCGAGACGGCCGCCGCGCGCCTGGTACACCTGCTCCAGCGCCGCAAGATTGACGCAGTGCTGACCTTTGTTGTCGGCGCTGCCGCGCCCGTACCAGCGATCGCCCTCTTCGGTCAGCTGCCACGGCGACAGCCCGCTGCGCCAGTTCTCGTCATCGCCGAATACCACATCACCGTGCCCGTAGCTCAGCAAGGTCGGTAAGGCGGGATCTTCCATGCGCACCGCCACGAGGAATGGCCGGCCGGCGGCGTGTGGGTTATCGATGAGCTGTAGCGTGAAGCCCAGCGCCTGCAGTTGCGGCGCAATCTCCTGCTGCAAATAGTCCTGTAGCGCCGCATCGCGATCGTCGCGCTGGCTCTCGGTGCGCCACGCCACGCGGCGCGCCAGGATACGTTGAAATTCCCCGCTGTCGAAATATGCGGTGGCCTGCTGAACCGCCTGTTGTGCTGTCATGTTTGCCCTGCCTGTTATAGGTCTGCTGTTTTTTCATCTTTGCGGAAAGGCAGCTTTGCCACAATTATCAATTTATCGAGTAAGATTTGCCTTTAAAGCAAAGCTGCGTTGCCCGATTTCGAGGCAGGCACAGACGGAGGCCATGGCATGTTAAGCACGGAAATGCGTTATTTTCTCGCGGTAGCCGATTGCGGTTCGCTCAGCGCGGCCAGCGCCCAGCTGTTTGTGGCGGTCTCTGCCATCAGCCGCCAGATCCAGCGGCTGGAGCAGCAGCTGGGCGTGACGCTGTTTGCGCGTCATGCGCGCGGCATGGTGCTGACCGAGGCCGGCGAGATTTTTGCCCATCACGTGCGCAAAAATCTGCTGGATATGGAGTATGCGCTGGCGGAGATCAAAGGCCTGAAGGCGGTGCGGCGCACGCTGATTCGTGTCGCCTGTACCGACGGGCTGGCGTTTACCCTGCTGCCCCGGCTGATTGCCGCCTTTCGCCGCGATCATCCCGGCGTGCTGTTTGACGTCCGGGTGGCTAGCGCGCAGGGCGTGGCTGAACTGCTGCGCAGCGGCGAGTGCGACGTGGCATTGCAGTTTAGCCTGCACGCGGAACGTGCGGTTGAGGTGGTGGGCTCATGGCCGGCGCCGGTGTTGCTGGTGATGCATGACAGCCATCCGCTGGCGGGCGTGCCGCAGGTGGCGCTGGCCAATCTTAGCCACTATCCGCTGGCGCTACCGCAGCAAAACACCACGGTACGCCAGCTGTTTGAGCTGGCCAGCCACATGAGTGGCCACCTGATTGAACCGGTGCTGACCTGCGACAACTTCTCCACCCTGTTTCATTTTCTACTGCGCACGCCGCTGGCGGTGACCATTTGCAGCAGTTTTACCCTGGCGGAAGAGGCCCAGCAGCAGGGTCTGGTGATGCGCGCGGTCAATATCGATCAGCTGAGCCAGCGTACGCTGCAGCTGCAGACGCAGTCAGGGCGACCCCGTAGCGCCGCCCTGACTCTGTTTCTGACCTTTCTGCAACAGCAGCTCAGCGCGCTGTCCGCTGCGATTAAGGCGTGATATCCACCGGATAGAAGATGTGCTTGCCGAACGGATCCACCTGGTAGCCGCTGACCGATTTACGCACCGGCTCGAAAATCGTTGAGTGCGCAATCATGACTGCCGGCATCTGGTCATGCATCATCTGCTGCGCCTCGCGGTACAGCGCCACGCGCTTGTCGTGATTTTGTTCGGCGCGCGCCTCGGTGATGATTTTCTCAAACGGCGCATAGCACCATTTGGACGAGTTGGAGCCGCCGTTCGCCGAGGTGCAGCTGTACAATGGCCCGAAGAAGTTATCCGGATCGCCGGTGGCGGTGGTCCAGCCCATCAGCGCCGCCTGATGCTCGCCGCCCTTGACGCGCTTGAGATATTCGCCCCACTCATAGCTGACGATGTTGGCTTTGATGCCCACTTTTGCCCAGTCGGCCTGAATCATCTCAGCCATGCGGCGGGCGTTGGGGTTATACGGCCGCTGGACCGGCATCGCCCACAGCGAAATTTCGGTACCCGGCTGAATGCCGGCCTGCTGCAGCAGCGCTTTGGCCTGTTGCGGATCGTAGGCGTAATCCTGCAGATCTTTATCAGCACTCCACACATCCGGCGGCAGAATATTCTTCGCCACCGTGCCGGTACCTTTGAAGATGGCATCAATGATCGCCTGCTTATTGATGGCCATCGCCAGCGCCTGGCGCACTTTCACGTTATCCAGCGGGGCTTTGGTGGTGTTGAACGACAGGAAACCGGTGTTGAGGCCAGATTTCTGTTCCAGCGTGATGTTCGGGTTGTGGCGCATGTTGTCGAGATCGGCCGGATTAGGGAACGGCATCACCTGGCACTCGTTTTTCTCCAGTTTGGCATAGCGCACCGAGGCGTCCGGGGTGATGGAAAACACCAGACGATCGATTTTAGCCTTGCCCTGCCAGTACTGCGGGAAGGCTTTGTAGAGAATGCGGGAATCTTTTTGATACTGCACCAGCTCAAACGGTCCGGTGCCAATCGGCTGCATGTCGACCTTTTCCGGCGTACCGGCTTTCAGCATCTGGTCGGCATATTCCGCCGAGTGAATCGAGGCGAAATACCACGCCAGATCGGCGAGAAACGGCGCTTCGGCATGGGCCAGCGTAATCCGCACCGTCAGATCATCCACCTTATCGATACGGGTGATCAGTTTTGCCAGCTCGAGGCTTTCAAAGTTGGCATAGTTACCGCCCGAAACGGTGTGATACGGGTTTTTCGTATCGAGCTGGCGCATAAACGAGAAGATCACGTCATCGGCGTTGAGATCGCGCGACGGCGTAAACAGTTTATTGCTCTGGAACTTAACCCCTTTGCGCAGATGGAAGGTATACACCTTGCCGTCCGGGCTGATCTCCCAGCGCTCCGCCAGGCTGGGCACCAGCTCGGTGGTGCCCGGTTTGAAATCCACCAGGCGGTTAAAAATCGGCACGGCGCTGGCGTCCACGCTGGTACCGGAGGTGTAGAGCTGCGGGTTGAAGTTCTCCGGCGAGCCTTCAGAACAGTAAACCAGCGTCTTCGCCGAGACGCCGCCTGCAACCGCTAACCCCAGTGCGCTAAGCGCCAGTTTTCCTATCATCTTTTTCATCGTCTTCTCGCTTTTTATTGACTTCCATGAGCCAGCATCGGTATTTATTTCATAAATAACATGATTTAGCCGTCTGGCGTATCTCCAGTGGCGCAAAGCTAATAAGGAATTGTGATGACAGACCAACTTGCCCGTCAGCTGACCCAGCGTTTTTACCGTTATCTGGCGGTCTCCAGCCAGAGCGATGCCAAATCCAGCACGCTGCCCAGTACGCCGTCGCAACATGCCATGGCGGAACTGCTGGCGCAGGAGCTGCGCGATCTCGGTCTGCAGGATGTGGTGATTGATCAGCATGCCACGGTGACCGCCGTGAAACCGGGCAACCGGCCTGGCGCGCCGCGCGTAGGCTTTATCACCCATATTGATACCGTGGATGTCGGGCTATCCCCGGATATCCATCCGCAAACCCTGCGCTTTGAGGGCGCGGATCTGTGTCTGAATGCGCAGCAGGACATCTGGCTGCGGGTGGCGGAGCATCCGGAAATCCTGCCGTATGTCGGTCAGGAGATTGTGTTCAGCGACGGCACCAGCGTGCTGGGGGCCGACAACAAAGCGGCAGTCAGCGTGGTGATGACGCTGGTGGAGAACCTGCGTGGCGAGCACGGTGATGTGGTGGTGGCGTTTGTGCCGGATGAAGAGATCGGCCTGCGCGGCGCCAAGGCGCTGGACCTGGAGACGCGCTTTAACGTCGATTTCGCCTGGACCATCGACTGCTGCGAGCTGGGCGAAGTGGTGTATGAATGCTTCAACGGCGCCTCCGCTGAAATTACCTTCACCGGTGTGCCGGCGCATCCCATGTCGGGCAAAGGCGTGCTGGTGAATCCGCTGCTGATGGCGCACGACTTCATCGCCCGCTTCGACCGGCTTGCCACGCCTGAGCATACCGCCGGGCGCGAAGGTTATATCTGGTTCAATGATATGCAGGCCAATGCCAGCCAGGCGGTATTGAAAGCGTCGATTCGCGATTTCGATTTAAAGGGTTTTGATGCGAAGAAGCAGCAGCTGGTGGAAGTCGCCGATCAGATCGCCGCGCACTATCCGACTGGTCACGTCGCGCTGAAGATCAATGATATCTATAGCAACATCAGTAACGCGATAGGTGAGGACCGGCGGGCAATCGATCTGATTTTTGCTGCGCTGCAGCAGGTGGGCGTGGAACCTAAAGTGATTCCGATGCGCGGCGGCACCGATGGGTCTGCGCTGTCGGCCAAAGGGTTACTGACGCCGAATTTCTTCACCGGCGCGCACAATTTCCATTCGCGTTTTGAATTCCTGCCGATCCCGTCATTTGTGAAGTCGTATCAGGTGGCGGAAGCGCTGTGTTATCTGGCAGCCCGATAAGCGCGGTTGCAGAGAAATGTTGAGACAGCCTGACCGGCGATTGCCGATCAGGCTGACACCCGCTTACTTGCTGACGCTGACGTCAATGCCCGGGAAGAATTTCGCCGCCAGTTTAGTCACGGTGCCGTCGGCCTGGACTTTGGCGATGGCCGCATCCAGTTCCCCTTTCAGCTTGCTATCGCCTTTGCGCAGACCGAAACCAATGCCGGAACCGAGAATGGTGTCGTCTTCCACCGGCTTACCGGCGAAGGCGAAACCTTTGCCCTGCGGCTTATCGAGGAAACCAGACTGACCGGCGGCGGACATCACCAGCGTACCGTCAAGACGGCCAGCGACCATGTCGTTGTACACCTGGTTCTGATCCTGATACGACGTCACCGTCACGCCCTGGGATTCCCAGTGCTTTTTAGCGTAGGTTTCCTGAATCGAGCCCTGCAGCACGCCGATATTTTTTCCTTTCAGCGACGCCGCCGTCGGCTCGAGTTTCTCGCCCTGCTTCACAATCAGCATGGTAGGAATGCGGTAGATCGGGTTGGTGAAGTCGATACTTTTCGCCCGCGCCTCGGTGATGTTCATCGCCGAGTTAATCGCATCGAATTTTTTCGCCTGCAGCGCCGGGATCAGCGCATCAAAGCTGCTCTCAACCCATTTGCAGTCAAAATGGCCGACCTGGCAGATGGCTTTGCCCAGTTCGATGTCAAAACCCTCCAGCTCGCCCTGCGCGTTGCGGCTTTCAAACGGCGGATATTGCGACTCCAGACCGTAGCGCAGGCTCTCCTGCGCCAGCGCCTGCACGGAGGTGATCATGCCCAGTGCGATAAACAGTGCGTTCAGTTTTTTCATTATTTTCCCCTAATTACCCTTTAACCCGGCACAGCGCCTGCGCGCCGGCTTCGAGCGTTGCGTCGTCTTTAGCAAAAGAAAGGCGGATTAATTTATTGTCAGTGCCATCCATATAAAACGCCGACAGCGGAATGGTAGCCACACCGTGATCGACGATGAGACGTTTTACCATTTCACTGTCGCTTTCGTCACTGAAATGTCCGTAGCTGGCCAACATAAAGAACGAACCGGCGCTCGGTAACAGCCTGAACGGTGAATCCTGCAGCAGCGTCTGCAGCCGGTCGCGTTTCGCCTGATAAAACGACGACAGCTGCAGATAGTTTTGCGGGTTCTGCAGATACTGCGCGAAGCCAACCTGCATGGGCGTATCGGCGGCGTACATCATGAACTGATGCACCTTGACGATCTCCGCCATCAGCGCAGCAGGCGCCAGCGCATAGCCGACGCGCCAGCCGGTCACGTGGAAGGTTTTGCCGAAGGAGGACACCACCACGCTGCGCTGTGCCAGTTCCGCATGCGTGGCCATGCCGCAGTGCGTCTGGCCGTCAAACACGATGTGTTCGTAGACTTCATCAGACAACACCACGATGTCAGTGTTACGCGTCAGGGCCGCCAGCTGGTCGAGATCGGCGGCATTCAGTACCTGTCCGCTCGGGTTATGTGGCGTATTGATGATAATCATGCGCGTACGCGGCGTGATCGCGGCACGCAGTTCGTCCCAGTCAATCGCAAAATCCGGCACCTGCAGCTTGAGGCCGATCGGCGTCGCGCCCTGTAACCGCACCACCGGCGCGTAGCTGTCAAAGGCTGGCTCAAAGAAGATCACTTCATCACCCGGATGCACCAGCGCCGAAATCGCCATGTAGATGCCCTGACTGGCACTGCCGGTGATCAGGACTTCGCTGGCGGCATCGTACGGCTGGCCATACAGGCGGTGCACCTTCTCCGCCAGCGCTTCACGCAGCGCCGGTAAACCGGTCATCGCGGCGTACTGATTATGGCCGTCGCGCATCGCCTGGCTGACCAGCTCAACCAGCTGCGGGTCACACGGGAAATTGGGTGCGCCCTGAGAGAGATTAACTGCCTGGTGCTGTGCGGACAGCTGGCCGATCACGCTAAAAATGGTGGTGCCGACGTCCGGCTGTTTGGAGGAGAGCTTCACGCTGCTGTTCAGGGTCATCATTGCTCCACAGGTTGCATAACCACGTATCGTAAGTAGATTTCTATTCAACGGCGCGACGCTTGAGTCGACAAGCGAATTGTTGTCATAATAGCCATGATAAAAAATCATAGCTTGAGGTCGTTATGTCCCGCTCTGCTCTGCCGCTCAACGCCATTCATGCCTTTCTGGTCACCGCCCGTCATCTCAACCTGACGCGCGCCGCCAGCGAACTGTGCATCACTCAGGGCGCGGTGAGCCGCAAAATTGCGGCGCTGGAGAGCTGGCTGGGATTTGCCCTGTTTGAACGCCACGCGCGCGGTCTGCATCTCACCGATCAGGGCGCGGCGCTGCTGCCGGAGCTGCAACAGGGATTCAATCTGCTGATCAATGCCACAGAGAAAGCCAGCCGCAGCAATGCCTCGATTCGGCTTAAAGCCCCGACCTGCGCCATGCGCTGGCTGGTGCCGCGTCTGGTGGCGCTGGAGCAGCAGCGGCCAGACATTCACGTGGCGCTGACCACCACGCTCGATCACGCGTCGCAGCTGGAAAACTTTGATGCGGCAATTGTATTCGGCACGCCTCCTGCCGGTGCCATTCCGCTGTTTGCCGAGCGCCTGACGCCGGTGCTGGCCAGCAGCGTGCCGGCACCGCGCCATGTCAGCGAACTGGCCAAATTCACCTTCCTGCACCCGACCGGCGATACGCGCGACTGGCAGCTGTGGCTGTCCGCCCAGGCGGAGCAGCTGCCGATGGCGCGCAATCAGCATTTCGCCACCATGGATTTGGCGATCAGCGCGGCGATTCAGGGATTTGGCGTGACGGTGGCGGATATTACGCTGGTGGAGAATGATTTGGCGAATGGGCGGTTAATCGCCCCGTTTGCCGCGAATGTGGCAACCGGGGCGAGCTACAGCCTGTTACAACGGGCGGAAAAAGATGCGCCACCGTTTTTGCCGCAGCTGGTGGCGTGGTTGTGTCAGCCTCAGAATGAAACCCACTCTTCACTGCTGGCGGGTTTACCCTGAGCGCCTGCGGCGGCAGATAATACCGGCCGGCGCAGCGCAGGCGCAGCAGTGGATGCCACAGCCTGCGCGCGCGGCGCGCTGTCGGACAGACGGAACTTCGCCACCGACGCCTGCAGCTCTTCGGTCTGACGCTCCAGCGCGCTGGCCGCCGCCGACACCTGCTCCACCAGCGATGCGTTCTGCTGGGTGACGCTGTCCATTTCGGTGACGGCAGTGCCGACCTGCGAAATCCCTTTGCTCTGCTCTTCCGACGCGGCAGCGATGTGCTTCATGATCTCATTCACATCCTGCACCGACTTCAGAATGTCATGCATGGTGCTGCCAGCGCTGCTGACCAGCTCCGAGCCCTTTTCAACGCGTGACACGGAATCTTCAATCAGCGTGGCGATCTCTTTTGCGGCGCCGGCGCTGCGTTGCGCCAGGTTGCGCACTTCGCTGGCCACCACGGCAAAGCCGCGCCCCTGCTCACCGGCACGCGCCGCTTCGACCGCCGCGTTGAGCGCCAGGATGTTGGTCTGGAAGGCGATACCGTTGATCACGCTGGTGATTTCGGCAATCTTTTTCGAACTGCCGGAGATGCCCTGCATGGTGGTCACCACTTCGCCCACCAGACGGCCGCCCTGCTGCGCGGTGCCGGTGGCGGTCTCCGCCAGCGCGCTGGCCTGACGTGCGTTGTCGGCGTTGAATTTCACCGTGGCGGTCAGTTGCTCCATGCTGGCTGCGGTCTGTTCCAGCGCGGCCGCCTGCTCTTCGGTGCGCGATGAAAGATCGTTATTGCCGGCTGAAATTTCTGCCGCGCCGCGGTAGATGTTCTCCGTGCCGCTGCGGATGGCGCTGACTGCTTCACGCAGGCTGTCCTGCATCGCCCGCAGCAGTGGCACCAGTTTGCCAACGCAGTTGCGGCCAAATTCTTCCACCGGCTGGCTGAGATCGCCCTGCGCAATCACGGTAAAATGGTTACGAATGCGATCCAGTGGTTTCACCAGCATCGTCACCAGGTAACGGTCAGTGAACAGCAGAATCAATAAGCCGAACACCACCGCCGACACAATAATCACTTTGGTCATGCTGGTAAGCGTGTCCACGGTCACGCGGGTCTCATCCAGCTTGCTGCTGGCGGCCTGATTAAACGCTTCTGCGCTGGCACCAAACGCCCGGCTCAGCGGCGGCGTGACATTGTTGGCCTGCGCGCGCCATGCATCCAGTGAAGCCTGCTGCGCCAGCGCCACCTGTGGCGCGATACCCTCATCCAGCAGTTTCTGCCAGCTGCTGATCACATTGTTCACCGTCTCACTGTCCATCGGACCCGGCGCCATGGCTTTGAACTGGGTTAACTGCTGTTTCATGTTATCCAGTGCCTGCTGCACCGGCGCGAACGCTTCTGCGGTCGGCGCGTTACCGGCGGTGCGGCCTTCCATTACCCGCGACAGACGCGTGACCACGCGGAAATATTGATCGTTGCCTTTGCTGAGCGCCGTCATCTGGTTTACCAGCTGACGATCAATCTCGTTACCCTCGCCGAGCGCATTCAGCGAGTGGACGCTGAACAGCCCTACGCCACACCATAACAGGCAGAAAAGCCCGAGAATGATCAGCATAACGGCGCGAATCGTGAAGTTTTTTAACATACCCATACATAATCCCCTGGTGTGAACGCTGGCAGCCCGGATAAAACAGGGCTTAGGGTATTTATCGGCAGCGAACCGGGAAAAGATAAATGTTTTGTAAGCTAATTAATTGCAGGATGGGGTGCCGCGCGGGGCGGCTGAGCGGTCGTAAAATCAGGCAGATAGCGGCCAATTTGCCTTAAAAAAACATTGATGTTTTTACATGATTAGCAGGCTTATTAAAGTTTAACGTGGCTGCGCATCATCAGGCGAAACAGACGCAGACGGCCGCGCATAAATCGCGCCTTCAGCACCGATTCCGCTTTACCGTCGTGGCCAAAGGCGAGAGTCAAATCTTCACCTGGCCGCCACACCGGCCAGTCGGGTTCCCCGTCGAGCCGCAGCCGATGGCTGAACTCACTGGCATCCCGTGCAAAGGCCACCCACCAGGCGCTGACGCGGCCGGCAAAGGCGATATCGCTGGCGCTGTAATGCCAGTCACCCGGCGGCGGCAGCGTCGCGAGCGTATTGAAGACATAAGGAATTTCGTTGCCGTGCCAGGTGCCGTGCGGGTAGAGATGACGCGCGTTTTCTGACACATAATCAAACCAGTAACGCCACGCAGGCATGCCGATGCTGTGCTGCGACTGCGCCACCAGCAGCGGCATGACGGTAAACGCCATGTCGCGCGCCACCGCGCGTCCCAGCAGGCTGTCATCATGGATATCGTACAGCCACTTCAACAGGCGATAACTCAGGCGACTTTTGCTGCGCAGCTGCTGTAACACGCTGCGGGCATCTACGCCGAAGTAGTCCAGCACGCTGGCTTCATCGCTGTTGCTGCCAATCATCAACGGCACGCGATGCTGTTTACCCGCCATAAAGGTGTCGAGCATCGGTCTGGGTAGCACCGCATCGCCGCTGATGGCCACCGGCCCCAGCGCCAGCGGTCGCTCCAGCGGCCAGAAACTGTCGGCCGGCAGTGCGCGCAGCTGCTCCGCACTGGCATCCGCGGCCAGATTGAAATGCGCTGCCACCTGCAGGCCGGTTTGCTGCGCCTGCTTATGCGGCACGTCCGGCAGGCTGTAGGCACTTTGCACGATGCCCTTATGAAACAGTCCTTCGGCCAGCGGCGAGCAACATAGCGACAGTACGCTGCGCGCGCCGGACGATTCGCCAAACAGCGTGACGTTATGGCGATCGCCGCCAAATGCCGGGATGTTACGCTGAATCCACTGCAGCGCGGCAATCTGATCCAGCAGCGCAAAATTATTGACCACCTTGCCCGGCGGATACTGGGCGTCGAGCGCCGGATGCGCGAAAAAGCCGAAATGACCAAGGCGGTAATTGAGTGTCACCACCACCACACCCTGCGCTGCCAGCGCTTTGCCGCGATAGGGATCAAGGCTGCCGGCACCGATGCTGAAGCCGCCGCCGTGCAGCCATACCATCACCGGTAACGGCGTAACGGGTTCGACATCAGGCGTCCAGACATTCAGATAGAGGCAGTCTTCGCTGAAGCGGCCCGGATCGCCGCCGCCGGCCGCCACGCAGTAGTCACGATTTTGCCAGCTGGCATCGCCCCACGCGGTGGCATCGCGCAGCGTTTGCCACGGTGCCACCGGCTGCGGCGGACGCCAGCGCAGTGCGCCAACCGGCGGCGCTGCATAAGGTATTCCTTTAAAGGTAAACAGTTCATCATCCATCAGGCCTCTGAGTTCACCTTCTGCCGTCATGATCCTCAGACGTCGTTCATTTTTCATTGCGGGTTCCTGGTAAAGCCTGATTCCATTATTTGCAGGCCTCAGTGGAATGTCTATGTTCTGCAAGCATTTGCAGATTAAGCCGAATAAGCGACCGATTCATTGAACAACTTCATCAAATTTTTTGGTTAACTGCAGCGACGCATTCTGTTTTATGGTTGCAAGTTAACCTGGCGTGACGGAGAGACGCGATGTTTGCTGGCATCAATCAGCTGTTCACCCGGATGAGCGATCACCCGGATTTCGGTAAATTGCTGTTACGCTTAACCTTCGGCGGGCTATTGCTGTTTCATGGCGAGTTTAAGGCGATTCATGGCGTCGGCTGGATCGCCCATCTGCTCAGCGTCAAAGGCATGCCAGGTTTCATCGCTTACGGTGCTTACATCGGGGAAATTGTGGCACCCATCATGGTCATCGTTGGCCTGCTGACGCGCCCGGCGGCCTTTATCATTGCCGTTAACATGGTAGTCGCAACGCTGCTGGTGAAAATGGGCGCACTCTGGCATCGCACCGATGTCGGCGCCTGGTCGCTGGAAACGGAAGCGCTTTACCTGCTGGGCGCGCTGGCCATCCTGTTCCTGGGTGCCGGAAAATATACGCTGGTGCGCGACGCACGCCTGCAATAATCATTAGAAAGAAAAACAGCCGGCCTGTAAAAGTGATCCTGTCACTTTTCAGGCCGCTTTTTTACGCCCTACTCCTGCACGCCGCAGCGCGCCAGACTGCGCTGTTGCGTCTGCTGATACAGCACCATCTCATCCTGCACGGCGGCACCGAGCGCGGCTTCAAAATCGGCACGACTGGCATTGCCGGCGCTGCGGGCCTGAGTCTGGTTGCCGAGATTCGACTGGAAGATACCGGCCGCGCTCACCGGCAGAAAATCTTCGTAGACAATCGGTTCCGCCTGTAAACGTCCGGTGGCCAGCAGCTGCGCCACGGTTTCCCCGGCGCGCGGCGGCTGATGCTCGCCCTGCGGCGTCAGACGGTAGCGGAACCACGCCAGCTCCTGCTCGCGCAGCGTCTGTTCATCATCAGGAAAATCACGAAACACCGCGCTGAGGTGCTGCTGATGCTGCTG
>NZ_SDFT01000015.1:0-27289 GCF_004916815.1 Pantoea sp. R102 | reverse complement strand
CCGTCGCTGCTGTCCATCAGGCTCAGGTAGTTCATCTGCAGGTGGCTGATCAGACGCCACGCGGAGAGCCCTTCGGCCAGCGCCGGACGCGGCGGCGTCGGGCCTTTACACAATTTCAGCTGACCGACCGGGATCGAATCCGGCATGACGAAATTGCCCTGCTCCTGCTGCAACAGCATCAGCGGCAGATCGCGGCTGGTGCAGAGCACGTCTGCCGACAGGTAGCGCATGTCGTCGCGCCACGGCGTGTGATGTTCATCCACCAGCGACAAAAACACTTCCGAGCCGATATAGCCGGTGCGCGTGCCGTAACGCTGCGCCTGCTCAGACAGCGTACGCTGCTCGCGGCGCAGCGAGAAATAGGCACCGTAATCGCCGTCGTCGCCGCTGAAGGTGCTCCAGAACGGGCGGAATAACTGCTCTTCGCGCTTGCCCTCAACGGTGGCGAACAGCCGCTGCACCGAGTGCACTTCGTAGTCCAGCGGCCGGATGTTATCCACCACCAGATGATATTCGTGCTGGCTGTCGCTGACCTTCAGGCGCTCGGCCGTTTTGGGAAAAAGGTTGATCACCGGCGTGCAGTGCAGTGCCAGATGGCTGCTGTCCACCACGCTTTCCAGCGCGCTGTCAGCCTTATCCAGCAGGATGATAATGTCGAATTCCTGTGCGTTATCGCAGCGGCGCAGAAACGGTGCCAGCTGGCTCAGGTTGATGAACTGGAAACGTGCCGGAAAGGCAAAATACTCCTGCAGCAGCCGGTAGCCGTCGAAGTTACGCAGATCGTCCGGCAGCAGCGCCTGCTCTGGCGCAAAGCCTTCCTGCTGTAGCGAGTCATCCGGCAGCACCTGGCGCAGCGGTTTCTGTTCGACCGATTGCAGCACGATGCCGACGCGGTGCTGCATCAGCAGCTCCAGCAGTTTCTGCGCCTGAATGTCCGGGCCGCTGAGATACAGCATTAAATCGGCGACATTCAGCTGGCTGAGCGACGAAATGCCTTCGCAGGCGATACGCACGCGCAGCGCGCTGGCGGCACCGCGACCGCTGAGCTTCAGTTCGCCCAGCGGCAGATCGCCCGGCACGCCGCCGAGTGAAACTTCGCTGATGCGCAGCGGATGCAGCGTGACATCATGCGCCGTGGTGTAGCTGCAGGTTACGCCGCTTTTTTTCAGGTGCTGGCTCTCCATCATGGTGCCGCGCGGCACGTGGAAGCCATTGCTGATATCGCCTTTACGGCTGTCCGGCGTGAGCTGTGCAATCGCCATCGACGGCGTAGGTGACAGATAAGACGGCGCAATCATCTCCAGCAGCCGCTGCGAAAAGCGCGGGAACTCGGCGTCCATTTTGAGCTGCACGCGCGACGTGAGGAAAGCAAAGCCCTCCATCAGGCGCTCAACGTAAGGATCGGCGACTTCGATGCCGCGCATCCCCAGCCGCCCGGCGACTTTCGGATAGCGCGCAGCGAACTCCGCGCCCAGCTCACGCAGATAGGCCAGTTCGCGGTTGTAGTAGTCGAGCAGTTTGCTGTCCATGATTAACCTGCATCCAGTAGTTCAAAATGACCGCTTTCCAGATCAACCTGGGTGCGGAACAGAAACTCCAGCGGATAAGGCACGCACCACAGGCGGCCTTTGATCTCAATCGATAACACGTTGTGCAGGCTGAGCGATTTCAGATCGCTGACGCAGCGCACCTGCAGCCCCTGCGGCAGAATGCGCGGCTCAAAGTGCAGAATGGCATCGGTCATTTTGCGCTGCATATCCTGCCATTCGATGTCGGAGATATTCTGTCCGGCCAGCGGCGCCACGCCAAAATTCCACACCGAGCGCTGCACTTCACCAAAGGCGCTGAGATCCTGCTGGGCTTCGTTGTTGATGGTGTTAAACAGCCACTGCAGATCGCGCAGCACGTGGCGGCGCAGCGTGCTGTGGGAAATCAGCGTGGTATTGCTGGCTTCGCTCTGCTTGTCCGGCGCGTTGTCAGTCAGACGATCGAGTAACGAGGATTGCAACTTGTCGCGCGCGGTTAGCGCATCGCGATTTTTACGCGCGCGGAAACCGCCATGCAGCTGGGCATAGCCGTCGTTGTGCGAGCTGTTATCACGGCTCATCGCTGCCGCCTGGCTGGAACGTCAGCTGCTGCAGCGTCAGCAGCGGATACTCGCCGCTGTCGCTCAGCCACAGCTTCTGGCCGTGACCGGTAAACTGGCTGTCATCGTGGCCCAGCGGCTGCCATTCCGTGACGCTGGCGCGCAGGTAGCGCTCATCCGCCCCCGGCAGCAGCGGGTAGCGCACCGGGATCTGGCAAATCTGCTCGCTGCCATCTACCAGCTGCACGCGCGTATGGCGCCAGACCAAATCGGTGACGCTGGCAGGCGCCTGAAATTCCATCTCGCGGATCGCGGCGAACGGAATCCAGTAGTAGCGGCCGTTGGCGATGGCTTCGCACACCGGCCCGAAGCGGCTGTCGCCGTCCATCAGCCATGCGAAGTCTGTTGTCTGTTCCTGCTGTTGCAGCTGGCCCGGATTGGCGTCGGCCTGCGCCAGCGCGGCGGCACGCTGCTCAGCGCCCTGCGCGAAGTCACCGCGGATGTCGGCGGTCAGCGCAGCCAGCAGGGTTTCACACCACGCCCACGCGCTGCCCGGCAGCTGCGGCTGCGCCGCGCCGCGCAGTACCGCTTCACGCTGCTGCTCACCGGCAATGGCCTGCTGCAGTAAGGTGACGGTCGGCTGCGCCTGGGGCGTCAGCGCCAGCCACGATTGCAGCTGGGTTTGCGCACGCGTCCAGTTGCCCGCCAGGCACAGCAGCTGCACAAACGCCGCGCGCAGGTCGGCATTGGCCGGGCTGGCCTGAATCTGGCGGGTGATATCGGCGAGGTTATCGGCCAGTGAGGCCCTGGCCAGGCGCGATTGTAACGACTCCATGCAAGCTCCTTTTGCGTTAGTTGATGGTGCGGTAAACCGCGGCGGCGGGATCTTTCAGCTCCGGATGCAGCTGCTCTACCAGCTGGACTTTCAGCGGAGCGCTGGCGCTCAGCCACGGCGACCACACTTTGCGTACTTCCTGCAGCCGTGCGCGCAGTGCGCTCTCATCGGCGGCATCGCTGGCGGGCATCTGCACCACCACCTGATCCGGTGCCTGCCAGCCGTTGAACTGGCTGCTGAACGGCAGCACCAGCCAGCTGTCTGGCGACTTCTCGTTGCTCAGCACCATGCGTTCGCTGTTGACAGTAGTGATGCTGAGCTCGGCGCTCTGCTGTTTGTTATTCAGGCCGGCAATCGGGAAGCCCTGCAGGAACGTCACCACTACGCTTTTCGCCGCACCGTTGCCCATCTGCGTCAGGCTGCTGCGGCCGCTCAGCCAGCCATCCTGACCGCAGCTCAGCCCCTGTTTTGACGGCACGAACAGCGCGCTGGTCTGCGCCGGATGCTGCCACCAGGTGCGGAAGTGACAGCCGTCGAGCAGGCTGAACTGCAGCCACGGCGTGGTATCGGCCTGCGGCGAGTTGAGCACCGGCGCGGCAGGGGCAACCGCAGCGGTCTCAGGCTGCTGCACGGGCGCGGGCGGCGGCGTTACCACCGTTTGCCACTGCTGCGCTTTGGCCGCGCTGCCGCTGGCGATCGGGTTGCCGTCATCATCATTGAGCGCCCAGTTGAGCTGCTGCAGCGCTTTACACTGCGATGCCATCAGCCCGGCGACGCGCGGCAGAAAATCCTCCAGCGCCGCGACGTTTTTCGCGCCGTGGGTGACGATGCGCAGATCAACATTGCGCTTACACCAGCTCGCCAGCTGGTTATCTTTCACGTCATCAATCCAGACATCCAGTTTCTGTGCCGGGGACTGCACGATGCGATAGTTCTCAGCAAATGCGTGCGTGCTGAGCAGCAGCGCAGCCAGACCCAGTAATCCATGTTTCATGTTGGCGTTCTCAATCTCGAAGAGGGAAAAACTGCGCCGCTTCGGACAGCGAGTGCAGTAAGGTGGTGTCCTGCGGTGAGCCAATCCAGACGGCCAGCGCGCTGAAGTTATCCTGCTGACCGTTATCCGGCTGACCGTTGCGGATGATTTGCTGCATCAGCGTCAGCCACTCTTCCGGTGTATTGACCATGTGCAGCGACTGCTGCATCTGCTCCAGCGTCACGCCGTGCCAGAAGCCATCGGTGCACAGCAAAAAGGCGTCGCCGTCTTCTATTTCCACCACATCGCTGTAGCTGGCGTCGCGCTGCTCATCGCCCATGCCGAGGGCAAAATAGAGCAGGTTACTGTTGATACCTTCGGTCTGGTGGCCGGCATCTTTCATCTGCTGCACCAGGCTGTGGTCGGTAGTCACGTGATAGAGGTAGCCGCGGCGAAACAGATACAGCCGGCTGTCGCCCGCATGCGCCCAGTAGGCCAGCTCGTAGTCGCGGTCGACAAACAGGCTGACCAGCGTGGTGCCCATGCGGCTGTGCTCGCTGCTGGCTTTCTGCTGCTGGCGAATCGCGTGATTCGCGTGGTTGACGTAGTTGCGAATCGACTGCGCATCCAGGTGCGCGTTACCGTCGAACGCCTCCATCAGGCTGCTGCGCGCGATGCGGGCGGCCACGTCGCCGCCGGGAAATCCTGCTACGCCGTCGCACACCACGAAGCAGGCTGAGCGTTCACCGATTACCTCACCGGTTTGATCCTGATTGCTGGCGCGGTCGCCCTGATTCGACGTGGAAGCAATGGTGATATTCATGCGTCATCCGTGTGGGTTTGTGAATCTTTGTACTGATTAACTTCCAGGTCGTAGGCATGCAGGAAAGCTTCGCCGAACAGGGTATGGAAATCGTCCTCAATCTCGCCCGCCGTCTCGCCGTAGCGCTCAACAAAATGCTCCCACAGCGCGGCTTTGCGGCTGCCCGGCAGGCCGAGGCGCGACAGCGATCCCGCCTGGCGGGCTTCCTCTTCCAGCTGATCCGGATTAAAGGATTGCAGCATCGAGGCGATAATGGCGCGGATCCCGGCGATCATGCCGAGCTGATGCGCCTGCAGATCGATCAGCGCATCACGCACCGCCTGACGCGGCGGCATGAAGCCCGGCATGCGGCTGCCAAACATCTGCATCAGCACGGTTTTGCCGGACGGCAGCAGTTTGAACGGGTTGTTGGCGTCATCGAGGATCACCGTCATATCCGCTTTAACGCCACGCTTAAGAATCGAACGTGACGACAGCAGCGCAACGGTGCCCTGCGAGAACATGCTCAGCATCTGGCCAAACTGCAGCATCTGCTCACGGTCGAACTGCGGCGTGGGTTGCAGATCGCGCAGCCCCATGCCTTCCAGCAGTGCATCCAGCAGTTCGCCTTTCAGCGCGTCGCCGCTGCTGTGGCTGGCTGTCGCCTGGCTGGCGGGTGCCGCGTTCTGATGGCTGGAAGCCACCGGATCGATACGCAGCCGCCCTTTCGGCGTCGGCGACGGTACACGTTGCACCGCCTGCGGCGTGGGCAACGTAATACCGCCGTAATCTATCTGCGGCGCAACCGTCTCCGGCTGCTCCGCCTGCGGTTCGATCAGCGGCGGCGTGGCCTGGGTTTCGGTGTCATCAAACAGTGGCGAACTGCTGAGATCCGCCAGCTCGACCGGTGCCGTCTCCGGCGAGGGTTCACTGGGCGTTTCCGGCTGGACGTCGGGCTGCGGCTGTACCGTCTGTGTCGGCGCAATCTCCGGCTGCGCGAGCGGAACCGCATTACCCATCATCAGGCCAAGCGGATCGTCGTGGTTGCGCACGTCGCTGCTGCTCTGGCTGCCAAACAGGCTGAGCGGATCGAGCTCGGTAGCACTTTCGACCTGCGGCTGCGCGGCGGCATTCTGCTGCGCCGACAGTGTGCTGGGGGTGCGATCGTCGAAGATACTTTCCTGCGCGAACAGCGCATCGCCTTCATCGAACAGGCTGGTGTTTTTCGGCTGCTGGCCAATATCCAGCGGCGCATCGTTCACCAGCTGAGCCAGCGGATCCTCCGGGTTGCGATCGAGGCTGGCCGGCGCGGTGAGCGGATTGGCCTCCGGCAGCACCTCGGCCGCTGCTTTGCGCTTCGACAGATCGTCAGAGATCGAGAACTCTTTGGCGAGGCTGTCCCAGATCTCGCTGGGGATCGCGGCGGTGCTGGCATCTTTTTCCGCCGGTGGCACATCAGCCATTACCGGAGCCTGCACCACCGGCTGCGGTGCCAGCGTGGCGGCCTGCGGCTGCTGCGCGCCGTTGAGATCGTTGACCAGCAGCTGGTAATCATCGATGCCCAGCACGTCGCCATCCTGTAATTCCACCTGACGCCCGCGCTCCAGCGGGATGTCATTGAGCAGCACGCGCGTCACGTTGCCCCGGTTGGTGAGGCGGCATTCGCCAGCGGCGGTGATGTGCACAATCGCCTGCAGGCGAGAAATGGTGCGATCGTCATCCGGCAGCACCAGATTGTTGTCCACCCCGCGGCCAATGGTGCCGCCGGGCGGCATAAAGTCACAGCGGGTTTGCGGCGGCTGGTGGCCGGGTTTAGTCGTTATTATCGTAAAGCGCATAACGGGTTCCTGCGGTTAGCGGTTCGGCATCTATATTGCGCGGCTCTCGGGGAAAGACGCGAAATATAGGAAGCGGGTGATACGATGCTGTGTGCGATATAAGGTGATTGAGGCAGTGCGTTAAAGCGCGATGCGTTGTGTCATATTTGTCATTTAGAAATTTCGTTGGCTTAGAAATGATTGCAATTTTGTAGCGGCACCATTTATTGCGCGATGAATCGCGCCGCTACAATATGTGCGCGGTGCAGTGTCAGTACACCGGATCAAGACGATTAGCCGGGATGTAGCGACAACTGATTTATTCAATATAAACAATGAAAGCAGACATATATAATTCTGAAAACTTCATTCAGTATACTGAAGAAATCAGTGCATCCGCTTATAAATTAAAATAGTTACGGCACCTAAAAATAATAGCAGCGCACTGATTAAGTTTAGGTTATGCACTATGAGCAACCATTTTATCTTTTCAGATGGGAGATTTTGAACAAAATTATATGTTTCAGCACTAACCCGCTCATTTTTCTTATGATACATGGTCACACCTTTATAAAGCCGTGCGAAATATGAGACCTTGTTATGATGAAATAATGATGGAAAATGATTAGCAACCTGCGTGATAATATCGTTCTGCAGGTTAATACGCTGAAACTCACTCATTATAAAATCAAATTTCCGCTGATTACTCTTGAACAGGATAAATGCCCATACTTGCAAAATGCAACCCGAGCCTATCAAAGCAGCTGATATTGATAGTAATAGGTCCACAGTAGTTTTCCATAATCATGACTGTCCCAGCTTCAGGAGCTATGTCCATCACAGATGCTGCGACTGATTAACTATAATAGTGCCTCCAGATTATAAACCCCACGCCTCCGCCAATCATGAAAAAGGCAGTAACCAGATTTAAAGTATGCAGACGCAGCAACCAGTTTATTTTTTCTTTAGGCAGGGACTGAATGAAATCATAGGTTTCCTTGTTTACCCTTTCATTCCTTTTATGATAGAGCATGACACCTTTATAAAGATAAGCAAAATAAGCTATTTTAAGCGGATGAAAGGATGCGCTAAAGTAAGAGGAAATATTCGTCGTGATGTCTAGCTGAAGATTTCTCTGTCGAAATTCAGACAAAATAACTTCGAATTTCTTGATATTTCTTCTAAAAATCACATAGCCAGAAATTTGTAAAACGATCGATAAAAGAAAAGAAAATACAGATAGAAAAATTAAAGCATCAGGAAAATTCATAAAATTTTATCCATTGTAAATCCTGTCAGCCAACCACCTACCTCGCCAGCAACATATCCACCTACAGCAGCTCCAACCAGTGAACATGTAAGATAACCTATCGGTCCAGTACCTATTCCCAAAGCAACGCAAACAAACTGACCTGAGGCTGCACCAAATGTACCACCATAAACGCTTGCCATTGTACTCGCTGCAAATTTAGCGTATTCGGTTACGGCAACTTTAGCACACTCATTTTTCCGGTCCACCGTACAAGCCTGATAGACCTCATTCGTCGTATTTAAGGCACCAAATCCTACAGCTACCAACCCCCCGGCTTTCATAAACTTAGCTGCTTTCGCTGCACCATCTACGTAGGTTGAGTAGCCACGAATTGCTCCCACTCCAGCGGTTTGCCAGTCGTGCACAATGGATGAACTGGACAAATTCAATGCATGTTTAATTTTATCGTAGGGTCTCAAATTCAGAATCAATCGCGAAACGCGATTAAGCAGCTGTTCGAGTTCGCCAAACAGACGGCGACGCTCAATAAAAAACTGCTCACCAAATAGCGTGCCTGCCGTCAGGTACTGGTTGCGATAGGCATTTTCAATGGCAGTTAGTTTCTTTGCTATTTCTGAGAAGTATTTCTCGCCTGCATCACCGATTAGACCCGAAGCTTGATCCATATAATTAGTAATAGCAGCGATCGAAGCATAGTGCCGGTTGAAAAAGTCAGCCTCATCAACGGATAGATGCGCCAGATTATTGTTGGTTGTCGCTTTTGCCGTTGCCAGGGCACTCATTGCCGCAGGATGATTGTTTCCTTCCGGATCAGCAACGATCAGGATTTGTCCCGGTTTAGCCCATGCGACATCAGCATTTAACTGCAAAAAGTAATTTGCTGCCGGCATGTTGCGCGTACCGTAGAGCCACATCGCTTGCTCGGTAAGGCTTCCAGGGCGTTGCACTACACAAAATCCCGGTTCGATGGAAGTTTTACCTGTCATCACAATCTCCTTTTGCAGTTAAATATTTATTTAGTTAAAAGACAATCTTATTAACATCTCTTCTGTAAGTTGTATCCCGCTCAATTATATTTTCAGATAAGCATTCTGAAATATTTATAGCGGCCCCGCAGGGCCGCTTAATAAAGCAATTACGCTTCTTTATTTTCTTTGATGTTCCAGCCAGCGCTGCTTTCAGCGCCTTTACCACCTGAAGAGCTCTGCTCCCAGTATTGCTGTTTCACTTTGGCAGCCTGGAACGCGTAAGTCACGCTCAGGGTATCGCCATTAGCAGCACCGGTATAATCAACTTTTGACACCAGCACATCTTCCAGTGTGATACGTGCGTATTCAATCTGCGTGCCGCCTGCTTTGCATACGGACAGCTCTACTTTGCTGATATGCTTACCGCTGGCGCAATTTTTCAGGATTGCAGTGGTGGATTTGTCAATCAGTGCATTTACGCTCAGGTCAGCAAAATTTACTTTACCTGCACCACCGCCGCCGCCAACAGACATATTACCCGGCTGGTTAGCACCCCAGTTGAAAGAGGTAATATCGGTCCAGCCGGTGTGGTTGGAGTCTTTAGACTCGCCGGTCACACCATCAACTTTTAAAAACATATCAATAGCCATAATTATCTTCTCTTGCTTGATTTACGTTCTGCTTTGATAAAGCATCGTTATGGCAAACAGGAAAGCATGGGGCTGAATAAAACAGTCCATATTTTACCTCTGCCTCGTTTTCTGAATATCGCTACATGGTTTATTCAGAGAGTGTTTTTATTGTCCCACTGGATGGAGCAATAAAAAATAGTGAATCCTTTACTTCTTCGATATTAATATCGAAACGTGGAGCCGGCTCGCAAATAAGCGTTTTGCGTCTGCACGTTAACTGCAAAGCTTTGTGAGCATTCAGACCGCCATACATGACGGCCTGATGCAGTTAATCAATTCTCATTCGATTTGAGTGAAGGCAGTTTCGATACCAGACGCAGTGACACCGTCAGGCCTTCCAGCTGGTAGTGCGGACGCAGGAAGAATTTCGCGGCGTAGTAGCCCGGGTTATCTTCCTGCTCTTCCACGCTCACCTCGGCGGCAGCCAGCGGCTTACGCGATTTGGTTTCCTGTGACGAGTTCGCCGGGTCGCCGTCGACGTAGCTCATCACCCAATCGTTCAGCCAGCGCTCCATTTCATCACGCTCGCGGAATGAACCGATCTTGTCGCGCACGATGCACTTGAGGTAGTGCGCGAAGCGGCAGCAGGCAAACAGATACGGCAGGCGTGCAGCCAGACGTGCGTTGGCGGTCGCATCGGCATCATGGTATTCCGCAGGCTTTTGCAGTGACTGCGCACCAATAAAGGCAGCAAAGTCGGAGTTTTTGCGGTGCACCAGCGGCATAAAGCCGTTTTTCGCCAGCTCGGCTTCACGACGATCGCTGATGGCAATCTCCGTCGGGCATTTCATGTCTACGCCGCCGTCATCACTCGGGAAGGTGTGGCACGGCAGGTTTTCAACCGCACCGCCAGACTCGACGCCCCGGATCGCAGTGCACCAGCCGTACTCTTTGAACGAACGGTTGATGTTGGCTGCCATGGCGTAGGCGGCGTTGCTCCAGGTGTAGCCGTTGTGATTTGAGCCATCGGTCTGCTCTTCAAAATCAAAGCTATCCACCGGATTGGTGCGAATGCCATACGGCAGGCGCGCCAGGAAGCGCGGCATGACCAGGCCGAGATAGCGGGCATCTTCCGATTCACGCAGGCTGCGCCAGGCGGCATATTCGGTGTTCTGGAAGATTTTGGTCAGATCGCGCGGGTTCGCCAGCTCCTGCCATGATTCCATCTGCATGACGGTTGGCGCTGTACCGGTGATGAACGGGCAGTGTGCCGCCGCGCTGATACGCGCCATTTCGCCCAGCAGCTCCACATCCTGCGGGCTGTGATCGAAATAGTAATCGCCCACCAGGCAGCCAAACGGTTCGCCACCGAACTGACCGTACTCCTGCTCATAAATCTTCTTAAACAGCGGACTCTGATCCCAGCCAGCGCCTTTAAAACGCTTCAGGCTGCGTCCCAGCTCCTGCTTGGAGATGCTCATGAAACGGATTTTCAGCATCTCGTCGGTTTCGGTGTTGTTTACCAGGTAGCTCAGACCGCGCCACGCGCTCTCCAGCTGCTGAAACTCTTCATGATGAATAATCTGGTTGATCTGCTGTGACAGCTTGTCGTCAATCTCAGCGATCAGCGCCTGAATGGTGCGATAGGTATCATTCGAGATGGTGACGGTGTTTTCCAGCGCCTGCTGCGCCAGCGTCTTCACAGCACTTTCGACGGCTGCACGCGCCTGATCGCTGGTTGGACGAAATTCTTTGTTCAGCAGGGCGCTGAGTTCATTCTCGCTGTAGTGCGAAGCGCCCTGTTGCTGCTGATGCGAAGACTGGGTCATGATTACTCCTCCTTACCTTCAGCGCTTTCATCCTGCTTCGGCAGATGGGTCAGCGCTTTCAACAGCGTTGGATCCTGCAGAATCTTACCGATCAGCTCTTCCGCACCGTTTTTGCCGTCCATGTAGGTCAGCAGATTCGAAAGCTGGGTACGCGCTTCCAGCAGGTTGCTCAGCGGTTCAACTTTGCGGGCAATCGCATCCGGTGAGAAATCGTCCATGCTCTCAAAGGTCAGTTCGACGTTAAGTTTGCCTTCGCCGTTGAGCGTGTTATCCACCTGAAACGCCGCACGCGGCTTCAGCGCTTTCATGCGCTCATCGAAGTTATCGATATCAATTTCCAGGAATTTACGCTCATCAAGGCTCGCCTGCGGCTCGAGTGGTTTACCGACCAGGTCCGCCATGACGCCCATCACAAACGGCAGCTGAATTTTGCGTTCCGCGCCATAAATTTCCACGTCATATTCAATCTGAACGCGAGGCGCGCGATTGCGGGCAATGAACTTCTGCCCACTGGATTTCGTTGGTGCCATGGTTTTCTCCATTAAGGGTGCGCGGGTAAAGTTTCGCAGGAGGCGCGCAGGTCTCGCTGCGTTGAGTTGTTACGCTCGCTTAGTCGCGGCGTCCAAAGATATTTTCCAGCTGATGCACGCCGTCTGGCGCCAGATCGCGGATGATGTCCATAAAATCGAGTTCAATCAGCCGCTGTACGCGGTCGATCATCAGCGGTGCCGGATGGCTGGGTTCGTGCTGAGCAAAGTAGTGCTTCACCTTCTCCAGCATCAGCTGCGCATCGGCGCGCGAACTGATTTGCACGCTGCGCCAGTCAGCCGTGCGAACCGCTGCGGCGGGCGCGGCGACGCTCGGTTCCGGCGGCGGCTCTGTTACCGCGGCCGGCTGCAGCGCGCTGAGGTCAGTGGCCTGACAGCGTTCGGCGATCATGGCGATCTGCCTGCGCAGCTGCGACAGCTCCGGCACCGCCGCTTCCCCCAGCTGTTCTGTCAGAGTTTCGGTAATAGTTTGCAAACGCTCACTTATCTGTAGCACCGCTTCAATACCGGGCTGCTCGCCGCGCGCCAGCTCATCGGTCAGGCGCGGCAGACCGCCAGGATAGTCCGCGACTTCGGTCTTGCTGCCGTCGCACAGCGCTGCGGCATCGCGCAGCGTGATGCCATCCGAGGCGTAGCGCAGCAGCCAGCTCTGGCGTACCGCGCTGCTCAGCGCTGATTTATCGCCCAGTAGCGCCACCGCATTGATGCGGTAGAACGGATCCTGTTCGCCGTACTCTTCCAGTCGCGGCCACAGCGGCTCCCAGTACAGCAGCAGCGCCTGCTCAATCAGCTTCAGCCCCTGCGCATAGCCAGGCAGCCCTTTCAGCTCGGTCCAGGCGTGAGTAAGCGCTAACATCACTCGCAGGTCTTTGCTGCGGCTGAGCAAGTCAATCGCCAGCTTTTCGACTTTATTCCAGTCCGCTGATTCAGCCGGGATAATGGTCTCGCCAAACTGCTGTTCGGCTTTACCGGTACTGGCCTGCTCCATCGCCTGGTAATCCGCGTGATACTCCAGGTTGTCGCCGCAGGGGTTATCACTGCTGACCGGCGCCAGCAGCGCGTCAATATTCATCGTCATAGCGGTTGGCCTCAGGATTCAAACATCGGAGGATAAAGTCCGTTTCGTCCGGGTTTTGCCCCGCCGGCCGGGTCGAACAGCAGTGAGAACAGCTGTGCGGTGAAGTTGCCGCTGTGCACCTGGGTGTAAAGCGGGAAACCGTCGCTCTGGTTTGTCCACCAGAAGCTGGTGTAAAACTGCGGGTCGAAGCTGTCACCCGGCAGTTTCCAGTTGAGCGTTGACGGCTCGCCGTCGCCAATCACCTGTAAAATGTCCGATTGTTCGCCGTCAGTTTGCGGCTGCTGGGGCTGCGGAATACTCAGCAGCGCCTGGTCGAGCTGCTCTGGCGTACCGCCGTTTTGCACCACGCGCAGCAGCATATTGCCGACCTGCTGATACCACTCGCCCGAGCGGGCCAGCAGCGCCGGTGACCACTCGGCAGGAGTAAAATGGCGCAGCGCGCACAGCGGATAGTTGCGGCCGACGCTGTCGCGGGCGGCAATCAGGCAGCCCATCTGGATCAGTTGACTGCCGAGCATCGGCGGCACGACAAAATTCCACACCGGCGCTTTGAGAAAGGCGCGCGACGGGGCGTTTTTACTCTCTTCACTGGTTTGCCAGTGATGCAGTCCGACCTGAAACCAGTTCGACCACTGCCGGTACAGCACATCGGGGAAGCGTCGCTTCACAAAGTCACCCGAGCTGGGCAATTTGCCGTACCAGCCGGGTGCTGCGTAATGAGTCATTATCAGGTCCTGTTTCAGGGGCAGCTAAAGCCGGGAAGCTGGAACGGGTTACGAATACTGCCAGGGGTGAACGACAACGTGACCTGATGGCCATCGACGTTAAAACTGGCCTCGCGGGTCAGGCCACCGACCGCGGTTAAACGAGCGCGATCGAAGAAGCGGTTCAGCGCCCACGGACCGCTGGTCACCAGCGTTGAGGTGGTGCCGTTGGTCAGACCAAGCTGCATCCGCACCTGGCTGGTGCCGCCCGGTCCGGGCCAGCTCACCATCTGCACCGCCTGCGGGCCGTGGCTGTAACGCAGAATCTGGCCATCGACGTCGAGCGTCAGGTTGAGAATGTCGTTATCCATTTTCACCGTACGCAGCGTGACGCGGAACGACGGCGTGGTCGCCCCGTTAGCAAAGAAGGCATCACGAATCGACTGCGCCTGCTGGAACGGACGCAGCAGCGCCTCACCGCCCGGCAGCGTTTTGCCGTCGATGCCTGGCGTGAAACGCCACGCCGCGTTGGTGGTATCCACTTTGCTGGCCAGATTGTCGCGGAAGAAGCTGTCCATCAGCCCGCTGCCCGGCGCGAACATGCGCGCGAGATCGTCCGGCGTCACTTCGCTGCGCGCATTGCGCACCAGCGGATAACGGCCGGCAATCGCCTGGCGGCAGAAGCTGCCCACTTCCATGGTGATGCGCTTGCGCACGTTATCCATATCGCGGCGCTGTGCATCGCTGCTGGCGCCCACGGCCATGCTGGAAACCATATTCTGCAGCGAACCCGGTAAGCGACCGGCGCTGGCCTGCAGACGACTGATGGCATCGCCGGACGGCGGCGGCATGCCGCTGTTGGCGGCGTCCTGTACCGCCGTCAGGTAGCGGTAGAGATCGTCGATCTGATGGAGAAAATCATCCACCGCCAGCACTTTACTGCCCTGCTGCAGCGGCTGTGCCAGCTCCAGCACAGGCGCGAAGTGCACCGCCACCGCCTGCTCCGGTGCCTGCTGGGCTGCGCCCTGGCCCGGCGCCGCGCTGGCTTTGGAGGAACTGAACAGCGCTTCTAAAGTGCGCGTGGCGCTGTTGCCCGTCGCCGGCTGTGCCTGGGTACTTTGCTCATCCGGCTGTGCGCGGTTCAGCGTCAGCAGCTTACTGAGGTTAACCACCAGCTGGCGCAGCGGCGAGTGGTTGCCCGACAGCAGACGTGCGGTGTTGATGCGCTGCGACAAATCCGCGCTGCTGTTGAGCTGGATATCGCTGAGGAACTGCTCCCACTGGCGGATGTAATCCTGCACGTAGAGCTGGCGCACCGCGAGGTCGGTCTGCTGACTGTTCTCCGGCGACGCAACGCCGCCCAGCACCCAGACATCATCCTGAAACAGAGCCTGCGTGACCGGTGCGATTTGTTTATCAACGTGCTGCCAGTAACCGTCTGGCGTGAACAGGCCGGCCACGCCATCATTGACTGATTTGCCGCTTTTGCGTGAAAACACCAGCTCACTCTGCGGCCCGCCCAGCGCCGCGAGGGTGACCGGTTGCAGGCTGCCGTCACGCTGCAGCAGGCGCTTCAGACGTCCGTAGACGCGCTGCGACAGCGGCATTTGGTTAATCAGCGCCTGCTCGCGCTTTACCAGCGCATCATCCTTCGCGTACGGCGAGGACTGAATCTGTGTCTCCAGCAGCTGCTGCAGATGCCACGCCAGCTGTTTCACTTCCTGCTGCGTCACGTTTTGCGGCAGTTCGCGGCTAATATTCAGCATCAGCCAGGCATGCAGGAATTTGCCGTCATAATGTTTTGGCTGATACAGCATCTGGTAAGCTTTCAGCGCTTCGTAGCTGTAATCCGCATCGCTGCCGTTGTCGTTGCGCAGCCAGCGGGTGATGTTTTGCGCCACCTGCGGCAGCAGCAGCTGTTTCAGCGCTTTGTCATACAGGGTGCGCGTGGCGTCGCTGACTTCGGTACCGCGATACAGCCCCATACGGCGCGTCAGCGGGGGATCTTCCAGCGAGAAGTCGGCGCTTTTCGGCAGCTGCAGCAGCGTGTTGAGATACGGCACCAGCGCAAACAGATCGCCATTGCCCTGGCGTTCCAGCTGTTGTCCCAGTTGCTCCACCTGCGGCGTTTTACCCGCCATCTCCTGCAAATAGGCTTTGTTTTTACTGTAGCTGGTGAGCCATAGTGCTCCGGCAATCAGTACCAGCACCAGCAGCGCCAGATAGCCGGACCACAATCCGGCGCGATTGCGCAGCTCCCACCAGCGGTTACTGCCCGCCAGGCCCGACTCCTGGAAGATGACATTTTCCAGCACGCCTTTCAGGAAGAAGCTCTGGCCTTTGTTCGGCGGGATCGGTGACTCTTTGTCGACCTGGTCCCAGCTGCCGGACTCGCCGCTGCGCTGTCCCGGCAGATGCAGGGCGCGGCTCAGCTCGCCCATTACGCGGTCAAACGGTAGTCCTTCCTGAGTACCGCTGGCGAAATAGATGCCGCGCGGCGCGAACTGGGTTTCGAAATCCGAACGGGCAAACAGCGTATCCAGCGCCTCCGCCAGCAGCGGCCGCAGCGCGGCGAACTCCTGCGGAAACAGATAGCTCTCCGCCCGCGCCTGCGCATCGCTTTCCGCTAACAGCGTATCGGCCAGGCCGGCATCCAGACGCTGCTGCAGCAGTGAATACTCCTGCTGAAACTGACTGTTGAGCTCAAACTCTGCGGTCGACGCCTGCGCCCATGGGAAGGTAAAGCCCCAGATTTGCTCGCGCTGGGTTTTATCCAGCGAAGCGAAGTAGCTGCGGAAGCCTTTGAGCAGGTCGGTTTTGGTGACCAGCACATAAACCGGGAAGCGAATGCCAAGGCGATCGTGCAGCTCCATCAGCCGCTGACGCAGTGCGATTGCCTGATTGCGCTGCGCTTCCGGCGATTGCGTCAGTAAATCGGACACGCTGAGCGTGACAATCACGCCATTGACGGGCTGACGGCCGCGATATTTGCGCAGCAGGTCGAGAAAATGATGCCACTCGCTGGCGTCGCGCTCCTGCTGGCTCTCCTGGGTGGTATAGCGACCGGCGGTATCCAGCAGCACCGCTTCGTTGGTGAACCACCAGTCGCAGTTGCGCGTGCCGCCAATGCCGCGCAGCGCCGCTTTGCCGAACTTGTCCGCCAGCGGGAACTGCAGCCCGGAGTTGACCAGCGCGGTGGTTTTACCGGCACCCGGAGCGCCAATGATCATGTACCACGGCAGCTGGTAGAGGTATTGATGGCTGAAGCGCTGCGCCCAGAAAGGCGCGCCCTTGCTGCTGGCGCGCTGGAAGTGCGCTTTTTTCAGCATGTCGGTGGCTTCGGAGAAACGGCTCGCCAGCACCTGTTCTTCATTGGTCAGGCGTTTGCGGTCCTGCTCCGGCGCATCGCTTTTGCTGGTTTCGAGGCTCGACATCAGTTTGCGGTTGAGCCAGAAGTTATACAGGCGCGGAATCGCCTGGCTCAGCCCCCACACCAGATAGAGCAGCGCAATGCTGATGATGCGGTTCTGCTCTGGCTCCAGCGGCCGCGAGTCGACAATGGAAAACACCGGGCCAATCACCCAGATGATAAAGGAGAGCGCGGTAATGCCGACAAAACCCCAGGCGAGGCGGCTGGTCAGCACCGCAAAAAGCATATTCAGCATGGATTAGTTCCCTCTCGCCAGGCCGTTGAGTTCCGCTTGCGTCGCATCCGGCGCGACCAGCAGAGTAATTTCTACGCGACGGTTGCGGGCGCGATTCTCCGCGCTGGTGTTCGGCACCAGCGGATGGCTTTCGCCACGCCCTTCGGCTTTAACCCGCGACGGTTGTGCCAGCTGCTGCTGCAGCAGGGTTTGCACCGACTGCGCGCGCGCCAGCGAGAGTTCATAGTTGGAGGCGAAGCGGGCACTGCGAATCGGCACGTTGTCGCTGTAGCCAATCACCAGAATCTTCCCGCTGACGTTATTCATCGCGGCGGCAATGCGCTGAATCACCGCATCGTAGCGGCCACGCACTTCGGTGGATGCCGAGGCGAACAGGCCATCGCCCTTCAGGGTGACCACGCTCTGGTCGGCTTCATCGCGCACCGCCACCAGGCCGGCATCAATTTCCGGCTTGAGGAACGCTTTCAGGTTCAGCGTGGCGGGCGGCGGCGGTGCCGGATTGCTGATTTGGACTTCCGGCAGCGCGGTCTGATAGATGCTGGCCAGCACCGGCGAGGTGTAGTCGCCGAGACGCCAGTTCAGGACGATGTAGAACAGGCAGGCAGCAAAGCCGGCCACCGCCGCACAGGCCCACAGTGGAATCATCGGCCGCCACAGCTTGCGCAGCACCGGCTGATCGGTGGGATGCGGTGACAGCGCCGCCGGGTAACTGCCGCGCACGCTTTTGATCATCTGCAGCAGACGCTGTTTGATGGTTTCCAGCTGCGAACGCCCGTTATCCAGCACGCGGTAGCGCCCTTCAAAGCCGAGCAGCAGGCAGAAATAGATCAGCTCCAGCAGCAGGATGTGCTGACGCGGATTTTGCGACAGCTTGGCCAGCAGCTGAAAGAACTTCTCACCGCCCCAGGTTTCATTGTGAAACGTCACCAGCAGGCCATTGCTGGTCCACACGCCGCGGCTGCCCCACGGCGTCAGCGCCGCCGCTTCATCCAGCGCGGTGCACAGGCAGTAGCGCGCGCCGACGATCACTTCATAACTCAGCCCCGACTGCTGGCAGCTGAGCTCAAAGCGACGGATCTGATCGATCAGCTGCTGGCGCAGTCGCGCCGGATCGTCGTGCGAGACGGAGTGGCGAATCTGCGGGATCGCGTTAATCAGCGGATTCGCCGCGGCGACCAGCACATTCTGATGGCTGACATCCTGCTGTGTGACGTCACTGTTCGGTTTCTGTTGTTCCTGCATCATGCGGCGTGCTCAGTTTTGATTATTCTGACTGACTACGAATGGCCCAGAACTCCATGTTCAGGCCCGGAAACTCACCGGCCAGATGCAGCGCAAAGGCACCTGAGCGCTCCATCTCCTGCCACAGCTCGCTGTTCTTATCGAGCTCGAAATAGCTGTAGCCGGCATGCCACGGGATTTGCGGCGGCGCGCCCGGCATGGCTTTCAGCGCCAGTCCCGGCAGCTGCAGCTGTACCAGATCGCGGATTTTGGTAACGGGCGCGACTTTCATCTGCGCCGGGAAGTGGGTTTTCAGCGCCTCGGCTGGCACGCTGGCTTTGACCGCCAGCACAAAGCCGAACTCGCGCACCATGCTGCTTTCCGGCACCGTGGCCACGTTGAGGCCGTGCGAGCGCTGCGTCAGCGGCAGCTGGATGGCGCTCTCTTCCATCACCTGCGACAGTCCCTGGCGTAGCAGCAGCGTTAAGCGGGTAAAGCAGCTGTACAGATCGTCATGGTCATACAGCGGCAGCGCGTCCGGGGTGCGCGCCGGCATCCAGCTGCTCAATTCAGCGGCCAGCTGCAGCCAGTGACTGTAGAGCGTTTCCGGGTGCAGCAGCGGCAGATGCTGTAAGTGCGCGTGCAGGCCAAGCTGACGGTTGAGTAAGGTCAGCAGCATAAAATCGACCATGTCGGCACTGTTAAAACGGCCGGTACCCGGCGTGCGCTGGCTCAGCTGCTGGCTGCGCTGCTGAATCAGGCCGTGCAGGTCATTGAGCATGCTCTGCAGCGGCCGGCTGGCGTTGAGCGTCAGCATCGGCGGAATGTAATCGGTGTCGAGGCGCACGTGGTTATCGCTGCGTTTTTCAATCACCTGCGCCACGCCCATCGCCGTCCATTCCGCGGTGAGATCCTGTTCCAGCATCAGGCGCAGGCGCAGTTTGCCGAACTGAACGGTGGCAGCGCCGACCGCCTGAGCGTTGTCATCTTCGACTTCGGCTTCCCACGCCAGATAGCGCGCCAGTGAATCCTGCGTCTCCTGAAACGCCACCGCTTCGCGCCCGTTGCGCCGGGCCGGGATCGCCAGTACCACTTTGCTGCGATCGACATTCGCCGGCAGATCCAGCGGGGCCGGACCGTGCTGTGGCTGGCTGAAAGAGAAGAAGGTGCCGTCAGGCAGACATCCGCTGGCGGCACTCAGCGCCAGTTTTCCCTGGCGCAGCAGCGCTTCATCAAATTCGAGATCAAAAAAACCCCAGGTGTAGGCGCGCTGCGATTGCCCCCACTCGCGCAGGGTGCTGTGTAGAAAATTTTCCGACTGCTGGAAATGGTGAGGGCGCAGAAACATCCCCTCGGTCCAGACAACCTTTTCGGCTCGGTTCATAGGCATCCTTACTGCTTAACCACGCGCAGACCGTTGATATCCGCCACGACGCGGGCATTCAACTCACCATCGTTATTTTTCCAGAACTGCCAGAATGCGCTGTCGTCGCCATCCGGGAAGGGTAGCGCGAGGCGCCAGACTTTACCGTCCAGCGCCTGATACTCGGCCATGATGCCGATGAAGCGCGCTTCCGGCAGGCTTTTCGCGCTGAGGGTTTTACTCAGCTGACCTGACATCAGGAAGAACTGCTGATTGTTGAGCAGCGTGCTGCCCAACGCGGTGGCGGGCTGGTTCTGCAGGGAGTAGAAATCAGCGGACATGAATTCCGCATCGGAGGTCAGCAACATCACCCGGACTTTGAGCGGCGCACCCGCGTTGATCTGCGGATGCGCCTGAAAGTCGAGATTGTAGCGTGCAACCGGCGCCGGACTGTTGCTGCTGCAGGCGGCCAGCAGGCAAGCCAGCAGCAGTAATCCGGCGCGGCGGAGAGAAATCATCGTCATCATTCAGCCCTCCCTGCTTACCGTGTTAGTTGATGATCCAGGTGCCGCTGTTGCTGTTCTGGCACGCTTTGCTGTCGCCATCCACCGCGACGCAGGTCTTTTTCTTGCTGCTGGCGCGGGCGCGACGCTTCGGCTGGTCCGCTTTGATGGTCTGCTCATACAGCGCGCTTTTCACCACCGCGCGGAACGGGACATAACCGATCAGCTGCACCGCCGGCTGAGCCGCCGGCTGCTGCGCTTTTTTGTCATCGGCCGTTGCAGTCTCAGGCTGCGCTTCGTCTGCCGCCTGCGCCGACTCGCCAAGTGCCAGCCAGTTGTTTTCAACCTGGCCAATCACGGTGTAGGTTTCACCGCTTTTCAGCGTATCCACCACTTTGCCGCCGAAGCTGGGGCGGGTCATGATCGAAGCCGGATAGAGCGCGCGATAAGCCTCGTTCACCGGGCTGAACTGTGCCGGCGGCTGGACGGCATAACGGTGCGACAGCGTGACGCCGTCAACGGTGCTGCTGACAATCGTGTCGTCTGTCATCTTTGGCGGTGCTTTACAGCCAGCCACTGCGAAAACAAACATCAGGCCCAACGCCATACGGAGATTCACCATTTTCTTCATGTTTAGTTCCATTAACGCCTAAAAAGTGGCCAGAGGCCGGTTAAGAGCAAAATGAACCGTGCGCACGGCTGGAGCCGGCGTCGATTCAGTACCAGTTAAAAAGTTGACCCTTTAATGAGTGTGGCTAACGCATCGCGCCAGCGAGGCAAAAATTGATCAGTCTGAATTAAGTATTAAAAATGCAACATTAGTGACAGGGATGATGTCGGAAGAATTCTGATCGTTTCACAAACGATCAGCAACATGATCAATTTTTGCTAAGCGAAGGGGTCGGCCACAGCCAAACCTCGGTTTCTCTTATGCCATCCCTGGGTTAAAAACTATCACGTTCAATGAATCTGGTTAATCGGTAACGATTAAGAGGATAACAGCAACAACTTACGGCATTCGCTGACAGCATTGCTATTTATTGAGATATATCAACAACATATAAAAGACTGGAAACATCATAGCTACCGCACGAGCCAGGTAAAACCTGCCCGTGAGCATGCAATCACAATCCATTTGTTAATGTCTGACGGAAGTTTACAGAAGCCTGACAAAATTTCAACGCGCCGCTAGCAGAGGAAATTAGTTCAGTAAAGGTTAACAAATATTTTTAATGCAAATTTGCGTCACTTTTGCCCGTAAACCTAAGACTATTCTTAGCAATCCATTAAAACTGTGAAAGATTGTAAATGAAAGATGAAATTTTGCTCGCGCGATCATTAAAAATTGTCATAAAAAAAATGGCGCTGAGCGGCACGCATTTTGTCTGCGCGCGATAAAACCCAGGCAGGCGGTGAAAAAGGGGTGATAAAGACAAACTGGCAGTGAAAAAAACCAGCCAGGCGGACCAGGCTGGTTTAATTCGCTAAAATAGCAGGTATCGGGATTGTTAAGCAGTCAGAATAGATTGCAGCTCAGGCAAGGTTTTCACCTGCCAGGTGGGCGTGATGTGCGCCGGCAGCGGACGCGTGCCGTGATCGATCCAGCAGGTTTTCACGCCGGCATTCATACCACCGAGAATATCCGATTCCGGCGTGTCGCCGACCATTAATACCCGGCGGCGATCGGGATTGCCCAGCAGCTGCAGCGTATGGTCAAAAATCGCCGCGTCCGGCTTGGGTACGCCCACCTGTTCGGAGATCACCAGCGCGTCAAAGTAGTCACGGAAACCGGTGCGTTCAAGGCGCGCCTGCTGCAGCGCCGTAAAACCGTTGGTGATGATGGCGATTTTTACCTTGCCCTTGAGCGTATCCAGCAGGCGGGCTGCGCCATCAAGCGGCAGGCAGATCTCGGCCATCGCATTAAGAAAGTCGCTGTTAAGCACTTCCGGCGCCACGCGCAGTTTTTCGCCCCACAGCGTGAAGCGGCGCGTCTGGAGCTGTAACGCTGAAATGGTGCCGTTCTGGTAATCGACCCACAGCGGTTTGTTGACGGCCTGATAATCAGCGTAATCCTGATCGCTGAAGTGCACGTCGTAGCTGGCAAACATGCGCTGCAGGCCGGCGAAGGCGTCAAAGTGGAAAAGTGTGTCATCCGCATCGAACAGGATGCAGTCCCAGTCGTTTAACATAGTGCCCCTTTTGAATAACGTCAGAGCGTGAGCGCCATGATGATGGCATCCTCGCGCCCGCTGGCGGTGGGATAGTAGTTTGGCCGCACGCTGACCTGATGAAAATCCAGCTGCTGATACAGCGCAATGGCGGGCTGATTGGAGGCGCGTACCTCCAGCCACAGCGTCATCACCGCACGCTGCTCCAGTTCGGTAATCAGCTGCTGTAGCAGCTGACGCGCATAGCCGCGGCGCTGGAACGCGGGATCGACCGCGATGTTGAACAGCGACGCTTCATCCAGCACCACCTGGGTAATGGCGAAGCCGGCCAGCTGGCCGTCCGCGTGCAGGCAAAGATTGACGTAACGTTCGCCCTGATTACTGGCAAAGGTCTGCTCGCTCCACGGAAACGCATGCGCGCGGCGCTCGATTTCCAGCAGCCGCGGCTGTAAATCAGGGGTGATGAAAGAGATGGCTGTCATGGTTACACATCTGTTGCCACAGCGCGCGTTTGGCCGCGCCGCTGCTGATTAATTCATTGAAAACGGCGCTGGTGAACGTGATGCCGTTAAAAGGATGATCGCTGGTCACACCCAGCAGCCAGCCAGCACAGTCGACCTGCTCCGGCAGCATCGGCAGCTGTTCTGGCGTCAGCGTCATTACCTGCCCCGGCTGAATGCTCAGCGTCCGCAGTACGTCACGCACCAGCGGCTCCTGCAGATCCGGCGCCTGCTCAGCGACCAGCACCAGCCGCGTGTCCGGCGTTAGCGTGACGGCAATTTCACCTTGCAGCACGCGCGGACGTCGCAGCTGATACTGCGTAATCCCCATTTGCTGTAGAAGCCAGTCGCGCCTTGTGCTCATGCTGTTACCTGTAATCCTGCCAGAATGCGACGCTATGCTAGCAAACCCATCGAACATGCGCCAACAAAGCACTATAATCGCCGCTCTGATTTAACAGGAGCGTTCCATGTCTGCTTTTACCCCGGCCAGCGAAGTGATTCTGCGCCACAGTGATGAATTTACCGCCCGCCACGTACTGTTCGCCGGCGACCTGCAGGATGACCTGCCCGCCCAGCTGGAGACCGCGTCGAGCCGCGTGCACACTCAGCAGTACCATCACTGGCAGAACCTCAGCCGTCGCCTCGGTGAACGGGCAGTGTACGGGCTGGTGGCCAGTGCGGCCGACGTAGCCGGTTGCGACACGCTGGTCTATTTCTGGCCGAAGAACAAACCGGAAGCGCAATTCCAGCTGCAAAACCTGCTGTCGCTGCTGCCGCTGGGCTGCGATATTTTTGTCGTCGGTGAAAACCGCAGCGGCGTGCGCAGCGCCGAAGGCATGCTGGAGAGCTGGGCCACGCTGGAGAAGATCGACAGCGCGCGCCGCTGCGGGCTGTATCACGGCCAGCTGACGCAGCAGGCCAGCTTTGACGCCAGCGCGTTCGGCAATCGCTATCAGCTGGACGATCTCATCATTCATACCCTGCCGGGCGTGTTCAGCCGCGACGGGCTGGATATCGGCAGCGATCTGCTGCTTTCCACTCTTACGCCGCATACCAAAGGCAAAGTGCTGGATATCGGCTGTGGCAGTGGCGTATTAGCCGCCGCGCTGGCGCAGCATTCGCCGAAAGTCCGGCTGTGGCTGTGCGATGTGCACGCCGCCGCCATCGAGGCGAGTAAAGCCACGCTGGCCGCTAACGGCCTGGAAGGCGAAGTGTTTGCCAGTAACGTGTTCTCAGACGTCAGCGGCCGTTTTGATCTGATCATCTCTAACCCGCCGTTCCATGACGGTCTGCAAACCAGCCTTGATGCCGCCCACACGCTGATTCGCGGTGCGGTGAAACATCTTAACAGCGGTGGCGAGCTGCGCATCGTGGCCAACGCCTTCCTGCCTTATCCGCAGGTGCTGGATGAAACCTTCGGTAACCATGAAGTGCTGGCGCAGACCGGCCGCTTCAAAGTGTATCGCGCCGTATATGGCCGCGGCGCGAAAGCGCGCTAAGCGTAGTAAAATCCGCGATGCGACGGGGAAAACGTTGCTTTTTGCAGCAGTCGTTTCACCGTCGCAAAATATGTGTTGACGCAATGAGTAAAATCTCTAAAATGCGCCTCCGTGGTTAGCAATACTGTAATGTATTGCAGGTAGGCGAAGGTGGCGGAATTGGTAGACGCGCTAGCTTCAGGTGTTAGTGTCCTTACGGACGTGAGGGTTCAAGTCCCTCTCTTCGCACCAATAATCACAGAGTTTATATCGCGTGCACTGCGCGAAGGTGGCGGAATTGGTAGACGCGCTAGCTTCAGGTGTTAGTGTTCTTACGGACGTGAGGGTTCAAGTCCCTCTCTTCGCACCATGCGGTGATATAAACAGACAACTACGATGCGAAGGTGGCGGAATTGGTAGACGCGCTAGCTTCAGGTGTTAGTGTTCTTACGGACGTGAGGGTTCAAGTCCCTCTCTTCGCACCAATGTTGTCACACTTCTTCTGCAGTACATCCCTATTGATTGTTACCGCTGTTATCACGCCTTTGCGTGATATTGTCGTTTCTGCTCGCCGTTAAATGACGTGAAAATTCACTGAGATAGCCGCCAGACCGCCAGCCAGCGCCAGGCAGGAAGGCAGCAGCAGATAATGACGCAGACGATGGTGGAACAACATCACCACGGTAAGCAGCAGCGCAACGATCATCACTAAGCGCCACTGGCTGAAACTCGGCTCCCACAGTGCAAACACCGGCATGGCCGCGCAGGGCAGCAATACGCCCCAGCCGCTATCCAGACGTTTACCCATCACCCAGCTTACGCCCCACAAGCCGCAGGCAGCCATCATCGCCATGATCATCACGCAACCCTTCAAATGATAAATATTCCCATTATCATATGACAACATTTCTCATCTTGCAGCGAATTTTTTGCCCTGCCCGCGCCGGATGACAGAATTACTGGAAAATGATAGATTGCCGCCGATAACTATTTTGATAACACAGCAAAAACGTGCTCACTATCCGCGTTGTGGGATTATTTCCTGCGGGTAGCGCTTTGATATTTCAGGGCTGTCACGAGTAATAATAATGAAATTACAATCTTATGATGAGTTGAAACACAGCAAGTATCGGCTGTCGCTGATGCTATTTTTGTTTTTGAATGTCGCCGTTTCGCTTTTTTGTCTGCTGCCGTTTTTCGGCACGGATAATCCCATCAATTCGCTGCCGGTAACACTGGTGGCGGGCTTTAGCACCACGCTGCTGGCGCTATGTTTAATCGCGCCGAATCTAAAATTCCCGTTATTAAATCCTGTCGCATTGCTATTAGGCGCGCTGTGGGCCTGGCATATCAATCATCGTTACCATCTGGTGTTTTATTTTGACGGTAGCTTTTTAATAATCAGTCTGCTGAGCGTATTTTTTATCAGCGCGATTGCCCTGAGTGATTATTTGCTTGCGTTCTGTTTACATATTACGCCACCGGTATTAACCGTACTGTTACTGGACGATGGTCAGCATTTAATGACCATTCTGTTCACCATTACGCTGCCGCTGATCGGCTTCTCGCTGCACCACTTGATGCGCCGCCGCTTCGACACCTTCACCCTGCGGCTGGTGCGCCAGCTGTATGAGGAGAAGCAAAGTTTTAGCGATTTGAGCATGCTTGATCCGCTAACCGGCCTGTATAACCGGCGCGGGCTGAAGAACCGGCTGGACACTATCATGGAAAATCATGCCGGCAGCCACTTTGTGCTGCTGCTGGATATCGATCACTTCAAGGCCTACAACGATAACTACGGTCATGCCATGGGCGATCAGGCGCTGGCGCGGGTGTCGGTTGCGATTCGCGATGCGGTGCGCTCGCGCGATGTGGTGACGCGCTACGGCGGCGAAGAGTTTCTGGTGCTGATGACCAATGTTAACGCCTCGATTGCCATGAAGCTGGCCGAACGCATCCGTCAGTACGTGGTTGATCTGGAAATTCCCCACCGCTTCAATGATAAAGTCTCGACCCACGTGACCATCAGCGCCGGCATCGCGCCGATTTTCGCAGAAGACTTCGACCAGGCGGTGGCCAACGCCGACCGCGCGCTGTACGTGGCGAAGAATCAGGGACGTAACACCATTCTGGCGTGGGAGGATTTACCGAAGCTGGCGCCGGTAAGCAGCGATCTGGTGTAAGCGGTGCGGCGACAACGCCGCGCCCTTTCCGCAGGATTTCACGCAAAATGCGCGGTGGCCAGGCAGTGAGCGCTGCTGGCATCTTGCTCAGTGAATCGGGAACGATTATCATTTGTTTTTCGCTTCCCGTTTTCACTCAGGAGCCGCATGGCCATCATCACGCGTCAGGATCATCGCTTTAGCGCGCATCCGCTGATCTTTATGCAGAGCGACCGCAGCTTAGCCAGCGCGCTGGAAGATCTGATGTGCGACCAGCGCAGCTACATGCGGGAAAACGTGAAGCTGGGCCAGCCGGCCCCCGCAGGCACGCTGACGCTGGCCGAATGGTCCACGCCGTTTCATTATCGCCGCCTGACGCAGCGCTATAGCGACTATCTCTATCGCCACCATCCCGATGTTCCGCAGGAAGCCAAACCGCTGCAGTCGCTGTGGGCCCAGTGGTATTTTGGCCTGCTGCTGCCGCCATTAATGCTGGCGCTGCTGCAGGAGCCGCGCGCGCTCGACTGCTCACCGCAGCGCATTCACGTTGAGTTCCACGAAAACGGCCATCCCTGCGCCTTCTGGATTGATGTGCAGGAGGATGAGGATGCGCGCTATCTCAATCCGCAGCAGCGTATCGAACGCCTGATTCAGCATGGCCTGATCCCCGCCGTTAACGGC
>NZ_SDFT01000159.1:0-21854 GCF_004916815.1 Pantoea sp. R102 | reverse complement strand
CTCAGCCGCTCGCAGCCGCCGTTCTTCAGCCTGATGGTGGATTTGCTGGCCAGCCATAAGGGAGACGACGTCTACCGCCAGTATCTGCCACAGCTGCAAAAAGAGTATGACTACTGGATGGCGGGCAGCGACAAGGTGGCTGCCGGCCAGGCGAGCAAGCGCGTGGTGAAGCTCAGCGACGGCACCCTGCTCAATCGCTACTGGGATGACCGTGACGTGCCGCGCACCGAATCCTGGCTGGACGATGTCAACACCGCGAAAAAAGCGCCTGAGCGCAATAAACAGCAGGTGTATCGCGATCTGCGCGCGGGCGCCGCCTCGGGCTGGGACTTCAGCTCACGCTGGTTCACCGATGCGCACAATCTGGCCTCGATTCGCACCACCCAGCTGGCCCCGGTTGACCTCAACAGCCTGCTATTCCACCTGGAGCAGACGCTGGCGAAAGCCGCGAAGCTGGCAAAGCAGAATGACAAAGCGCAGCAGTTTGCGGCGGATGCAGAGAAGCGCCAGGCGGCGATCAATCGTTACCTGTGGGATGACAAACAGGGCTGGTATGCCGACTACGATTTCCAGAAAAAGCAGGTGCACAATCAGCTCACCGCCGCCACACTGTTCCCGCTGTATATGCAGCTGGCGGGCGACAAACAGGCGGAACGCACCGCCGCCGCCGTGGAAAAACAGCTGCTGAAACCGGGCGGGCTGGTCACCACCACGGTAAACAACGGCCAGCAGTGGGATGCGCCTAACGGCTGGGCGCCGCTGCAGTGGGTAGCGGTCGAAGGTCTGGAGCACTATAAGCAGAACCAGCTGGCGCGGCAGATCGGTCAGCGCTTCCTGCAAAATGTGCAGCAAACTTACGATCGCGAGCACAAGCTGGTCGAGAAGTATGTGGTCGACGGCGCCCAGCTGGGCGGTGGTGGCGGCGGCGAGTATCCGCTGCAGGACGGTTTTGGCTGGACCAACGGCGTAACGCTGAAGCTGCTGGATAAGTATTGTCCGAAAGATAAAACCTGTAACAGCACACGCGACATCCCCTCAATGCCGACGCTAAACGCGGCGAAATAACCCTGACGTCAGGTGCGCCGCCATGCGCACCTGCTTCTCAGGCCCGATGCCACAGCCAGGCGATGGCCACGCCCGGCGCTGCGGCATCCCCCTGCGCATCACACTTTTCCATTACTTATCTTTTACATCTTGAAACACCCCTTACTAAAAGATAATAATTCTCAATCTTAAAATGACTCTTTTTCTCATCATTAACCGCCGCGCTGGTGTGGTGCGGCTTTTGTTCTCAGCCAAAGGAATCATTATGACCGCGCTGTTCCCCCTCAACCGTGGCCGGCTGCTGTGCGCGCTGGCGCTGGCGTTTCCGGCACTCGGCGTAGCCGAACCCTCTCTGGTGGTCACCGCACAGCCGCAGGAGAGCGCCACCTCGCCTACGGCGGGCTATCTCGCCACCCGCAGCGGCGCCACGAAAAGCGATCGTCCACTCGTCACCACGCCGCAGTCCATTTCCGTGGTGACGCGTCAGCAGATTGACGATCAGGGCGCGCAGGATCTGAACCAGGCGCTGGGCTATACCCCGGGGGTTTTCACCAACTTTGGTGGCGCGGCCACGCGTTACGACACCATTTCGCTGCGCGGTTTCCACGGCGGTGACGTCGACAACACCTTCCTTGACGGTCTGCGCGTGATGAGCGACGGCGGCAGCTTCAACATCCTGCAGGTGGATAACTGGTTCCTTGACCGCATCGACGTAATTAAAGGCCCCTCTTCTGCCCTTTATGGTCAGACGGTGCCGGGCGGGCTGGTGAACATGGTCACGAAGCGGCCGCAGTTTGCTTCACAGGGCCATTTACGCTTCGCCACCGGCAGCAATGCCAGCAACAGCGCCGCCTTTGATTACACCGATGCGATTAACGATCAATGGGCGTACCGCCTGACCGGCATCACGCGCAACAGCGATACCCAGTACGACCACACGCGCGAAGAGAAATACGCGCTGTCACCCCAGCTGCTGTGGCAGCCGGATGAAGACACCAGCCTGCTGCTGCGTGCTTATCTGGAAAAAGATCCCTCAGGCGGCTATCACGGCTCGGTGCCGGCGGAAGGCACGCTGTACAGCCACAATGGCCGCTGGCTGAGCGACGGCTTCTATGAGGGCGACAGCGCGCTGGATCAGTTCAAACGTCATGAGCAGATTTACGGCTACGACTTCTCGCACCGTTTCGATGAGGTATGGTCGGTGCACAGCACCGGCAGCTACAGCCATTCCAGCGTGGCGCTCGACCAGGTTTACCAGATTGGCTGGAACAGCGACAATCCGGACCTGCTCAACCGCTACTACTCCGGTGAGCGCTCTTCGCTCAGCGCGTGGGCGACTGATAACCAGCTGCAGGCGGAGTTTGCCAGCGGTGCGCTGCAGCATCGCGTCACGCTCGGCGCGGAGTATCACCGCTACAAAAATGATCTGAGCGACGCCAGCGGCGCGGCCTCACCGCTGAATGCCTGGAGCGGCGAGGCCATCGGCAGCCAGCCGGATTACCTCTGGACAGCACAGACGCGCCGCTACTATCAGAGCGGCCTCTATCTGCAGGATGAGATGGCGTGGCAGCGCTGGCATCTGGATTTGTCTGGTCGCTATGACCGCATCGTGTCAGAGAATGGCAATAGTCGTCGTCAGGACGATCACGTCAGCGGCCGCGCCGCGCTGCTGTACGCCTTTGATAATGGCGTGTCGCCGTACGTCAGCTGGAGCCAGGCAATTACCCCGGCTTCGCTGACCGATCCCGACGGGAATCAGCTGAAACCGACCACCTCAGAGCAGTATGAAGCCGGGGTGAAATACCAGCCGAACGGCACGCGCGATCTCTACAGCGTGGCCCTGTACGATCTGACGCAGAACGATGTGGCCAACCGTAACGTGCAGGACGGCACCTATACCCCGTCTGGCAAAGTGCATGCGCAGGGCATTGAACTGGAGGCGCGCAGCCAGCTGACCGAACGGTTCAGCACCATCGCCGGTTATACGCTCAACCATCTGCGCTTTAAGGATTCCGTGGACGGCAACGATGGCCATACGCCGTACGTCACGCCAAATAGCATGGCGTCGCTGTGGGGGCATTATCAGTTTGATTACGGCCTGAGCGCGGGTGCCGGGGTGCGCTATATTGGCCGCCAGTGGGCCGATAACGAAAACACCACCCGTTTGCCGTCGGTGACCCTGTTTGACGCCTCACTGCGCGCCGACCTGGGTGCGTGGCAGCCGGATCTGAAAGGTGCCTGGCTGCAGCTGAATGCCCGCAATCTGACGGATAAAAAGTATCTGGCAGCCTGCTACGGCACCGGTTACTGCTATCGCGGCGCGGAGCGGACGCTGACCGCCACAATCGGCTACGATTTCTGACGACATAAAAAAATCCGCAGCCCCGGACGGGACTGCGGATCTTGTTGAATCGTGATTTGGCGTCAGCTGCGGACTTTACGGTAGATCCACAGCACCACAATGGCACCGATCACCGCGACCACGAAGCTGCCAAAGTTGAAGCCGTCAACCCGGCCAAAGCCGAACAGGGTACTGATCCAGCCGCCCACCACCGCACCGACAATCCCGAGTACCACGGTCAAAATAAATCCGCCGCCATCTTTACCTGGCATGATCCATTTAGCGATAATCCCGGCAATCAGACCAAAAATAATCCATGAAAGAATACCCATTTGCTGCTCCTTACGTTATGAATCAAGGTGTTCATCGCGCTAAGTATAGCCGGGAATTTTTTCTCTGCTACATCAACATCATGATGAATTCGTTCACGCCGGCTAAAGCTTTTACCGCCCCGGTCGATAACCGACGAAGAGCAGTGGCACTCGTAAAATAGCAATCGGACAGGTGGAGCAGGACGTGAAAGACGCCGATAAAGAACAATATCTCAAGCGCGGTACGCTAGCGGTGTTGAACGTGATGAAGGATTTGTTGCGTTATCAAACCCTGCTGATGGTCAATTTCTCCCGTGGTCAGTTCATCAGCCGGCTGCTGGCCGCGGATGAAGATCGGGTGATTTTTGATCTCGGCAGCAACGCGCTGGACAATGATTTGGCATTGCAGGGTGGCGAAGTGAATATTGCGGCCGAAACCCACGGTGCCAAAGTGGAGTTTGGGCTGCAGGGATTAACCCGCATCGATTATGACGGCCTGCCCGCCTTTGCCGCCGCGCTGCCCGACCTGGTGTGGCAGATTCAGCGCCGGGAATTCTTTCGCGTCAACGCGCCGCTCGAACCGGTATTTTACTGCCATAGCCAGTGGCCGGACGGCAGCACCGCGCGCTTTCGCCTGCAGGATCTGTCGCTTGGCGGCGTCGGCGTGTTGCTGGATGAGGCGCTGCCGGAAGGTCTTAACCGTGGCGATACCTTCAAAAAGCTGCGCGTTGAGCTGGGCGAATATGGCCAGTTCGAAGTGACCGCACAGCTGCTGCACATCGGCGAGCGCAGCACCGTGACCAGCAAGAACGAAACCCGCATCACGCCGCGGCTCAGCTTCCGTTTTACCGCCATCGAACCGGTGCAGGAGCGTCAGCTGCAGCAGGTGATTTTTGCGCTGGAGCGGCTGGCGCGCGACAAGGCCAATCGCTTCCAGTAAACCGCCGGCGTCCCGCGCGACGCCAGCGTAGTCTATGCTTTCTCCTTGCACATTCTTTTCACCGGCTCCCAGCAAGGAGATGCTCCCCAATGGAAAACTGGCTTTCTGCCCACCATTTGCAACTTATCTTTCTCAATCAAAACTTCTGGATTAATAGCGCCATCATTGTGTTCGGCACGCTGATTGTTTACTGGCTGCTGCGCACCGTCATTCGCTTTGTATCTAACCGTATCGCCCACTACAGCGAACAGCGCCACGTGCGTTTCACCGGCATTCTGGTGGAGATTCTGCGCAGCACCAGTCAGCTGCTGCTGCTGATCTTCTCGCTGCTTATCACCCTGAAATTTGTCGACCTGCCGGACAGCTGGAGCGTCGCCATCGCCCACGGCTGGTTCCTGGCGCTGATTCTGCAGCTCACGCTGTGGATTGACGGCGGCATTCGCCTGTGGCTGCACTCGTTGCTGCGCGATCCGCTGCACGTGCGTAATCCGGTCACCACGGTGATCCTCGGCATTCTGCTGCGCGTCGTGGTGTGGGTGATGATGCTGCTGGCAATCCTCTCCAATATGGGGATCAATATCACCGCGCTGGTGGCCAGCCTCGGCGTCGGCGGTATCGCCATCGCGCTGGCGATTCAGACGGTGCTGAGCGATGTGTTCGCTTCGCTGGCGATTGGCTTCGATAAGCCCTTTGAGCACGGCGACTTTATTGTGTTCGGCGACATCGCTGGCTCCATTGAGCACATTGGCCTGAAAACCACCCGGCTGCGCAGTCTCGGCGGCGAACAGATTGTCTGCTCCAACACCATTCTGCTGCAGCAAACCATCCACAACTACAAACGCATGCAGCAGCGACGCATCGTGTTTAAGTTCGGGATTAATTACGGCACGCCGGCGGAGAAAGTGCGGCAGATTGGCGGCATGGTGCAACGCATCATTGAAGGCGTGCCGGACACGCGTTTTGATCGCGCCCATTTCCTGTCGTTTGACGAATCGCAGCTGACGTTTGAGGTGGTCTATTTCGTGCTGAGCGCCGATTACAACAAATACATGGACATTCAGCAGGAGATTAACCTGCAACTGATGGCGCAGCTGGAGCAGAAACAGATTCGTTTCGCCTTCCCGATGCGCCGCGTGGAGTTCACCGGCGGCGTGCTGCCGCGCATTAACCTCAGCGATGCCTCAAATGAGGCTGCGGCAGAGCGCGCACAGCACTGAGTCCCGCCAGCGGCATTAGCCGATGGTGCGATAGGCGGTGGTGACTTTCCACAGGTAGCGCGGCGCCTGGGCGGCCGGATGCTTATTCTGCACGTGCTGGTAGAACTCATCCGGCGTCATGGCGTTGATCATTGCAATGGCGCGATCGCGGTCGCGCGAGAAGGTGCGCAGCAGCGCGCCGGCGCCGTTGGCATAGGAAACAATAGTGGCATAGCGCAGCGTCAGCGGATCGCGAATGCCCGCCAGCGCGGAATCCTGCAGAATCCGGATATAGGCCGCGCCGATATCAATATTTTTCGCCGGGTCGCGCAGCTCGGAGTTACTCGGCTGGCCGTGGCGTCCCTGTGCGCGATACACCTCGCGCCCGGCGGTGGCGGCTTTGATTTGCATCAGCCCGACCGCGTTAGAACGGCTCACCACGGTTGGGTTGCCCCCGGATTCGACACTAATAATGGCGCTGATCAGCTTCTCATCAACGCCATAATGACTGGCGGCATCTTCGGTAAACAGTGACCATGCATCATTCACTTTCGACGGCGGCGCCTGGGTTAATGGCGTATTTCTCTCCGGCGTCACCGGTTTTTCCGGCTCGCTGGCACAGCCAGCCAGCAGCAAAGCAGACAGCATAAGTAGTCGAATTTTCACTGATTTTCGGTTCCGCTATAAGATTGGCGCAAGCTATCATAACCATGACGGTAAAAGGTAAAATTACCGTTTATCCTAAATACGTAAAAAACCTTGTGCTACCGTGACTTCGGTAACGCATTTCGTCATCATCGGCAGGCCAACAGACAGCAGGATGGAAGTTATGCTCGCCCCTCGTTCAATACGCCTCATCGCCCCTTCCGGTTATTGCCACAATCAGGACGCCGCATGGCGCGCGGTACAGCGCCTGCAGGCGGAGGGCCATCAACTGCAAAATACGGAAGCCATTACGCGCCGCTGGCAGCGTTTTGCCGGTGATGACGCGCAGCGCCTGCAGGACGTGAATGCGCTGGCGTCGCTGGCGTCGCTGCCGGATATCGTACTGGCGGTGCGCGGCGGCTATGGTGCCTCACGCCTGCTCGATCACCTCGACTATGTGGCGCTGCAGCGTCGCCTGCTTAATCAGCCTGTCGCGCTGTGCGGCCACAGTGATTTCACCGCTATTCAGCTGGCGCTGCTGGCGCAAACCGGGCTGATCACCTTCAGCGGACCGATGCTGGCCGGCAATTTTGGCGCGGAGGCTTTATCTGAATTTACCGTCAGCCACTTTTGGCAGGCGCTAACATCTCCTACAGTCAATCTGGCGTGGCACAGTGCCAGTCCGGATCGCGGCCGCTGGCAGGGCACGCTGTGGGGTGGCAATCTGGCGATGATCTGCTCCCTGATTGGCACGCCGTGGCTGCCGCAGATTGAAGACGGCATTCTGGTGATCGAGGATGTGAATGAGCATCCGTTCCGCATTGAGCGTATGCTGATTCAGCTGCAGCAGAGCGGTATTCTGGCGCGCCAGCGAGCCATTGTCACCGGCAGCTTCACCAGCACCGCCCTGTCCGATTACGACAACGGCTTTGATTTCGCCACGGTGTGGCAGCGGTTGCGTGATGAGTACCAGATTGCGGTAATCAGCGATCTGCCGTTTGGCCATGATGCCGATACCGTGACGCTGCCGCTTGGCGCCAGCGCCACGCTTGAGATTGACCAGGGCGCCGCGCGGTTAGCCTTTACCGGCCATCCGACGTTGCGCTGACGTGTTGCCGCAGGAGACCGCTATTGAAGCCGCTGTACGAAGACTTGTGGATCTCCACGCCGGAGTTTCCCGCCGAAGAGACGGCTAATGATTTAATGATGCACGGGTTTATGCTGCGCCATCCGCGCGGCAACCTGTTGATTGGCCGCGTTGAGCAGCTGCTGGATCATGAAGTGCTCGCGGACGCGGGCGGCGTGATTCGCCACTATTTTACCCACTGGCACGAAGCCGCGCCGGGCGCGCGGGCCATTCAGCAGCGTTTCAATAGTGCGCTGTATTGCCACAGCCGCTCGCTCGGCCCGGTGAGCCTGGTGATTGAGCCGGACGAAACCTTCACGCATCAGGACGTGCACTTTGGCGACTTTCACCTGCTGCCCACGCCGGGCCACACGCCGGGCAGCTGCAGCTACCTGTATCACTCACCGCTCGGCCAGACCTACCTGTTTGTCGGCGACACCCTGACGCGGGATTACCATCGCTGGATCAGCGTGCTGGTGCCGGACAGTAATCCTGCGGAGCTGCAGCAGTCGCTGGAGCTGTACCGCTCGCTGCGTCCGGATGTGGTGCTGATGAGCACCACGCGCGGACATCTCTCCTGGGCGAAGGTCGATTTACAGAGCTGGCTGGCCGCGATTGATGAAGCGGAACAGTCGCCGCTGGACCTGCGCCAGCAGCCACTGCTGTGATTACAGCGTCTTGCTCAGATAGTGACGCTGATGTTCGCGCGGATAGTGATCAAGGCTAAAACGTAGCGTATAGCCAAGCTTTTCATAAAACGGCCGCGCCTGAAAGCTGGCGGTATCCACCTGGGCGTAACGGCAGCCGCGTGCGCGGGCTTCCTGCTCGGCTGCCTGAATCAGCCGGCTGCCGGCGCCCTGCCCGCGTAACCCATCGCTGACCCACAGCATATCAATGCGTAACCAGTTGCCATAGGTTGAGCCCGTCAGTCCCGCCAGCTTTTTCCCGGCGCCGTCTTTAATGAACACACCGATGGCTTTCATCTCATTGATGTCAATAAAGCGGCTGTTGAAGGCGTTCAGGCCGAGGCGCATTTCATCCAGATCCTGATGCGTGACGCTATCCGTAACGCTTAATTGCATGGTCGGCTCCTTGTGGCGGCATTATGAAGAGGGGTGCTGGCGGTCGTCGTAGCGCTCCAGCGACAGAATATCAGCATCGCGTTTTTCCGTGCGGTTGCAGGGCAACAGCTTATCGCTGTCGGCGTAGACGAAAAAGGTTTCGCCGCTGTTTTTATTCACGATCAGCTGATCGCCATTGCGGAAACGGGTAATGGCGACCTTATCGCCGTCCTGCAGATGCGTGCGCTGCTGCCCGGCGGCAATCTGGAAATGCCGGGTTGGCCACATCAGCGTGCTGAGCCCGTAAGCGGCACGCGATACCGTCATGGTGGGGCGGCCCGGGCAGGTGATCTGGAATTCGCTTTCGCTCCACGCGGGGGCAATCTGGCAGGCCATCAGGAGCGCGGCAAGGGTTATCGCCTTCATGGGGTTCTCCACTGAGGTTAGATCATGATTTTACAGGAATTTAATTGGCCAGAGGGTAACATACAACCGCCGCCGGTGCGGTAACCTGCGACCGCGGGTCAGCCACTGCGGGCAGGGAGAACACCTCCACATCACTGATTTTGTGAGGTTTTATGCGTTCGGGATATCTTTGTAACGAGTTAAGTAAAATGCGCTAAGATCGCGTCAGGAGGATGTTATGCGAGATGAACAGGCATTATTCGCGCGGCTGGCGCAATCGCCGTTTCGCCGCCGCTTCCATTTAGGCGCGAAAGAGCGACAGTACTGTATTGAGAAAGGCCCGGCGGTGATCGACCAACACGCGGCCGATTTTATCCAGCAAAGACTGGCCGCAGCCGAACCAAAGAATGATGGCAAACAGACGCCAATGCGCGGCCATCCGGTGTTTATCGCCCAGCACGCCACGGCAACCTGCTGCCGCGGCTGTCTGGCAAAATGGCATGGCATTGCTGCGCATCAGCCGTTAACGGCAGAGCAGCAGCAATATATGGTGCGGGTGATTCACCGCTGGCTGGTGGGTGAAATAAATGGTTAAGACCGGGATGGGATGGAGCTACTCTGCCGCGACCTGCGCGGCCACCAGCATCAGCGCCAGTCCGGCATCGTCTGGATCGAAACGCTGCATAACTTCATGGATCGCCGTCACGCAGTTCATCACCTGCTGTTTTTTGTCGGCGTCTAACTTATCAATCGCGTGCTGAAGAATCATTAAACTGGCTTCTTCTTCTCTCATGGATTTACCCTTGTTTTGCTTACCTGGTGCGCAACGCTGGCAAGAATAACGTTTATCTGCTAGCAAAGTCACCCCTTTACATGCTTACCGCTTAACGATTAAACAAATGGCAAATGGGCAGTGGCGTCAGACATGCTATGATCGAATCAGTGGCGCGTATCGTCAGGCCAGCATAAATCAGGGAATGCACCAGGAACAGGACCATGTTAAGACTCAGTTTTCTACTCACACTTATCCTGCTGGCTGGCTGCAGCTCCACGCCGAAAGGCGTTGATTGCCCCGGCGAGGTCGCAACGCTCTATGGTCAGTCGCTGGGCCACACCGAAGGGCGCATTTTTGATTTGGTGAATTCGTTTTCGGTGGCGCGCGATGGCGTAACGCTGAGCAGCGGCGCACTGCACTCCACTGACCGTTTCCGCTATGTCCCTTCTGCCGTGACGCCGGAAGGCTTTTATGCACAGCGGCTCAGCGACAAGCAGTTCCGCCTGATCAACCCGGCGCGTAACACCATGATTACCTGGACGTGTCCATAAGCCGTGCGTGACGCGCGCAGATGGTTTATTGTCAGCGTTTGTCATGCTGCGGACCTGCATTATGGAAAAGAGTCTGGACAATAACGGTTATATCGATTTCCCCTTTCCGGCCACCCGAGACGCGGATGGCTCGGTCAACCCGTGCGGTTTTGACCTGACGCTGGAAACCGATCGCATTGATGAGATCGCCGCCGGTAAACATTCTGAAAATTTGCGTCGTCTGCTGGAAGAGGTCAATCTGCAGGATGGCCTGTTTATGACGCTGGCCTGTGACTGGCAGCAGCGCGCAGACGGCGTGTGCGGCTTTCTCGATGTGGCGTTCCGCCCCACGCTGGACTGTAGCAGCGAAGAGACACAGAGCCTCGATCAGTTCTTTGAGATGTATCTGCGCCGCCAGGAGCAGCAGCACAGCATGCCGCGCGACGCGCTGGTCAACTATGCGCGCGCGGTGCTGGACTGGAGCTGGTCGCCGCTGCAGCAGCGCCATCGCCGCTATGAGAAGGTCACCATTCGCTATTACTGCCAGCAGGCGGACGATGCCGAATGGTGTTTTGATCATCTGCGCCACTTCCTGGTGAGCTGGTACCCGGCGTATCGCGGCCAGTAGTGAGGGCGTCCGCGTGACGCCCTGCGCTTACGGCCGTACCAGACGAATCGCGTGTTCCAGCATACGCTGTTCATCGCGTTCGTCGTGGGCGCGATCGTGGCGCGTACGCTGCAGCAAACGGGCAATCTCCTCCCGTCTGGTTTCATGACCGCACTCGGAAAGGACAATTACCGCATCGCCAATCACCCGGCAAACTTCATCGTAATCGTCTTCATTCAGGATATCGCGTTTCATTTCTCCTCCGTTCAGTGAGCGCTGCGTGAGGTTCGTGCAGCTTAACGTGGTCCTTACCAGGTATGGACAGCAATGCCGATTCCTGCAAACCACTGTTACATCCTGAAAAGCCACCAGGTTGCTGGTCTGCACTTCTCTGTCTACGCTGAAAGAGACATTCACCACTCTCAGGGAGTCAATATGACCGATAAAGCGGAAGCAAAATTGAATGAAGCGGCGGGTGCCGTACAGGAAAAATTTGGCGAGTTCACCGGTTCACGCCGCCATCAGGCACGCGGTGCCGCGCGACGCTATCCGGCGCAGGCCAGTTATGCGGTGCAGGATGCAGCAGACTGCGTGGTGAGATCGGTACGCGACAACCCGGCGACCGGGCTGGCCGTTGCCGCCAGCATCGGCGTGATTGTCGGTTTCCTGCTGGGCCGTAAATAATCCCCGGCGATCGGGGCCCGTGCGGCCCCGATACTCAATGCCGCTGCGGCACGCCGTCCCGTCGTTCCTGAATATGTTCATCCGGCGTTTCAGCGACATCTGCCGTACTGCTGTGCCCGGCAAGGTGGCGCCCATGCTGTCCCGCTATCACCACAGGCCCTACCGGTAATTGTGCACTGGCCGCCAGTGATAGCAGTAATAAAAACCATCCCGTCAGTAACGTTCTTCCCATCCTGCCCGCCTTACACGCTGATTAGTGAGCGCTCAGCTTGCCGGATGTCATGCAAATTAGCGTCAGCGCGACGCAAAGCTATGTCGGCAGTTGTGAATAATCAGGCCTGTGCGCGCCGCGCTTTGTAACGCGCCACCATGGTCATTAATGCCTGATAAATCAAACCGGCATACAGGCTCATGACAATCATCATGCCCGGCGTTTTGCCCTGTGCCTGCCAGGATACAAACCACATAAAAATGCCCCACAGCAGGGAAAAAATCAGCCAGCCTTTTACAAACTTGATCACACCTTGCATAGCACCTCCGGATTGATGAAGGCAGAAGATAGCGGTTCAGCCAGCAAATGGCACGCGCGCCGGTGCCGGGATGTTAACTGTTTCAAAGTTTTACGCAAACCGCTATCGCAGCGGGAAAAAGCCGTGGAAAACAGTCCGCAGAACGCAGCATCAACGGGTGCCTGTCATGGCCGTCCCGGTTAGTTTGGCCATGACCCGCCGATGTGATGGCAGAGACCGCCTTGCATCAGTGTGTATTGTGTGTATAATTTCACCTACAGGAAGTCCGATGAAGAGCGCGACGCTGATTAAACTGCTGCAAAAGAATGGCTGGAAGCTGGAGCGCATACGCGGCAGTCATCATCAGTTCTCGCACCCGGATTTTGCTCATCTGATCACCGTGCCGCATCCGCAGAAGGATATGAAGACAGGCACGCTGATGCAGATTCTGAAAGACGCCAGGCTGGATTGATCCATGCTGGTTTTATTCCGCTTGCTCAGAGGTGACATGATGCTGTTTCCCGCTTTGGTAGAGATTGACGCTGACGGCTCGGCCAGTGGTTATTTTCCGGATGTCACCGGCTGTTATTTTGCCGGTGATACGCCCGAGCAAACGCTACAGGATGCGCAATCTGCGCTGCATGCCCACTTTGAATTGATGGCGGAGAAAGGCTTATTGATTCCGGAGCCGGCGCAGCACTGGCAGCAGGAATTTAGCCAGCCCGGCGTGTGGATCTACGTTGATATTGATGTCACCCGCTATCTGGGTAAATCCGAGCGCATCAATATCACTATGCCGCATCTGCTGATTGAGAAGATCGATAAGATGGTCAGTAATAACGCGCGCTACAGCAGCCGCAGCCATTTTCTTGCCGAGGCGGCGCGCAAAGCGCTGCTCTCATAGCAACACTATTGCGCACGCGTCGCTTATCGTCCGTGGCCGCTTTATGTTTGAATTCCCGCCTCAACCGGCCGGCATGTGGTTAAAATGAATTACTTACGCGACATACAAACGTTTATTGAAGGCAACACGGTGCTCTCCGCCACCTTCAGCCTGCTGCTGTTACTGGTTGCCGGCATGGTCACCCATCTGATCTGCAAGTTCTTCGTGGTAAAAGTGGTGCGCCGCGTGTTCTTTAGCACGCATAAAAACCAGGTGCCGCTGGATAAAGACGTCCGGCTCTCAGAAAAGCTGTCGAATTTTATTCCGGTGATCACCGTCTATTATCTGCTGCAGTTTATGCCGGACCTGCCCGAGCATCTGCTGATCGCGGTGAAAACCATCTGCGGCATTCTGTTTTTTGTATATCTGTCGCTGTTCTTTAACGAAGTGCTGGAGATCGTTAATAACTCCTATTCGCGTAAGTCGAAGCGTAAGAACCACTCGATAAAAGGCTATATCCAGATCGGTAAGATCCTGGTGCACATCATTTCCGCCATCATGATTCTGGCTATCATGTCGAACAAATCGCCGGTGATTATCATCTCCAGTCTGGGTGCGGTCGCGGCGGTATTGATGTTAGTGTTTCAGCACACCCTGCTGTCGCTGGTGGCCAATATTCAGGTGTCATCGAACGATGTGCTGCAGCTCGGCGACTGGATTGAAATGCCGGATAACGGCATCAGCGGTGAAGTGATTGATATCGCTTTGCATACCATTACCATCCGCAACTGGGACAATACGCTGTCGCGAATTCCGACCAAAAATTTCCTGACCGAAACCTACACCAACTGGCAGGCGATGTTCTCTTCCGGCGCGCGGCGTATCATGCGCAGCTTTCATCTCGACCAGACCTCGATTCGCTTTCTCGATCAGCAAATGGTGCAGCAGATGAGCCAGATTCGCGGCGTCAGTGAGCAGCTTTCAATCCTGATGGATGGCCGCGATAGCAGCGTGGTCGGTGACCGCTGGTTTGCCGAAAACGGCATTACCAACCTCACGGTGTTCCGTCACTATCTCACCGCCTGGCTGGCACAGCGCGACGATATTAAAAAAGATATGTATATCGTGGTGCGCGCGATGAAACCCTCACCGGAGGGATTGCCGGTAGAGGTTTATTGCTTTACCTCCTCGGTACTGTGGGTTGATTACGAAAATTCCCAGTCGGCGATATTTGAATTCATCTACGCCATTGTCGGTCAGTTTTCGCTGCGGATTTACCAGCATCCTGCCGGCAATGATTTCTGGCGTTTGTCGCAGGCGCGCGATAGCCAGATCGCTCAGTTACAGCCTCCGGCGGAATAAAGCCACGCATCGCACGGTCGTCATGCATGGCAAACCGGCGGTGACAGAAGTCCTTCCCGCTGCCAGCATAAAAAAAGGGAGCCCTGCGGCTCCCTTTCATGTTGCATTTGCTCAGGGCAAATTACATATTCGCGATGATCGCGTCACCAAACTCTGAACATTTCAGCAGTTTAGCACCGTCCATCAGACGCTCAAAGTCGTAGGTCACGGTTTTGGCAGCGATTGCGCCTTCCATGCCTTTAACGATCAGGTCAGCCGCTTCGAACCACTCCAGGTGACGCAGCATCATTTCTGCAGACAGGATCACGGAACCTGGGTTCACTTTATCCTGGCCCGCATACTTCGGTGCCGTACCGTGGGTAGCTTCGAACAGTGCGCACTCGTCACCGATGTTGGCACCCGGTGCGATACCAATGCCGCCTACCTGTGCCGCCAGGGCATCAGAAATGTAGTCACCGTTCAGGTTCATACAGGCGATAACGTCATACTCGGCTGGACGCAGCAGGATCTGCTGCAGGAAGGCGTCGGCGATCACATCTTTAACGATGATCTCTTTACCGGTGTTCGGGTTTTTGAACTTCATCCACGGACCGCCATCGATTAGCTCGCCGCCGAACTCTTCTTTCACCAGCTGGTAGCCCCAGTCTTTGAAAGAGCCTTCGGTGAACTTCATGATGTTGCCTTTGTGCACCAGCGTCAGGGAATCACGGTCATTGGTGATGGTGTATTCAACCGCGGCACGCACCAGACGTTTCGTGCCCTCTTCTGAACATGGCTTCACGCCAATACCACACTGCTGCGGGAAGCGAATTTTCTTCACGCCCATCTCTTCACGCAGGAATTTGATCACTTTGTCCGCTTCCGGCGTACCGGCTTTCCACTCGATACCGGCATAGATATCTTCGGAGTTTTCGCGGAAGATCACCATGTCGGTATCTTCAGGACGTTTAACCGGGCTTGGCGTGCCTTTGTAGTAACGTACCGGACGCAGACACACGTACAGATCCAGTTCCTGGCGCAGTGCCACGTTCAGGGAACGAATACCGCCACCTACCGGGGTAGTCAGTGGGCCTTTAATGGCTACGCGGTACTCTTTGATTAAATCGAGGGTTTCCTGCGGCAGCCAGACATCCTGGCCATAGAGTTCGACGGATTTTTCGCCGGTGTAAATTTCCATCCAGGAAATTTTTCGCTCGCCGTTGTAGGCTTTCTTCACAGCGGCATCAACCACTTTCAGCATCACCGGGGAAACGTCAACCCCAATACCGTCACCTTCAATGTAGGGGATGATCGGGTTATTCGGGACATTCAGTTTGCCCTGATCCAGGGTGATTTTTTGACCTTCCGCCGGAACAACTACTTTGCTTTCCATTAACCTCTCCTTCGAGCGATTTTTTGTTAATGATTTGTAAGATGCGCGTCAATACTACTTGAATATTTCCGCCACGCCAATCACCGCAGTTTCGCGCTATAATGCGCCGATTGTTACCAACTGCAAAGCCCATGCGAAAAACTTCTCAACGAATTCACCAGCATAAGCGCCCTGCTGCCCCGGCGCGCCAGCCCGCGCGGCGTGACACGCGGCCAAAAGGTCCGCGTCGCGTCATACTCTTTAACAAACCTTTCGATGTTCTGCCGCAGTTCAGCGATGAGGCTGGCCGCCGCACGCTGAAAGATTTTGTGCCGGTGAGCGAGGTGTATGCCGCAGGCCGTCTCGATCGCGACAGCGAAGGGTTGATGATTCTGACCAATGATGGCGTACTGCAGGCGCAGCTGACGCAGCCGGGCAAGCGCACCGGCAAAATCTATTACGTTCAGGTGGAAGGCGTACCGCAGGAATCAGATTTATCCCGCCTGCGCAGTGGCATCACCCTCAACGATGGCCCAACGTTGCCGGCGGGCGCAGAAGTGGTGCCTGAACCCGCGTGGCTGTGGCCGCGCACCCCGCCGATTCGCGAGCGCAAAGCCATCCCTACCTGCTGGCTGAAAATCACGCTGTATGAAGGGCGCAATCGCCAGGTCCGAAGGATGACGGCGCACATTGGCTTTCCGACATTACGCCTGATCCGTTTTGCCATGGGTGATTACCAGCTGCAGGATTTGGCACCGGGCGAATGGCGCGACATCAGCGACCGGACGTAATTTATACATTTCGATAACGTCAGGTTAACTATTTGGGAGGAACGATGTTTAAACCTCATGTAACCGTCGCCTGTATGGTGCACGCGCAGGGCAAATTACTGGTGGTAGAAGAGCGCGTCGACGGCCGCGTTACCTGGAATCAGCCGGCCGGTCATCTTGAGGCCGATGAAACGCTGCTGGAAGCCGCGCAACGTGAGCTGTACGAAGAGACCGGCATCAGCGCGCAGCCCGACTATTTTCTCGGCGTGCAGCAGTGGATCGCCCCGGACCATACACCTTTTGTGCGTTTTCTGTTTGGCCTCGATCTGCCTGCCACCGTTACCACCACGCCACACGACAGCGATATTGACTGCTGCTGGTGGCTGTCGCCCGCGCAGATTCTCAGCGCAGAGACGCTGCGTTCGCCGCTGGTGGCCGAAAGCGTGCGGCTGTGGCAGCAGGGGGCCCGCTATCCGCTGCAGCTGATAGCGCCGTATCAGTGGCCGTTTCATGAGGGTGCGCACAACGCTTCCGCGTGATAGAATGCGCCGCCTGTTTTTATCGTAATCAAGAGTGCGTCATGTCTGACAACAGCCAGAAAAAAGTGATCGTCGGGATGTCCGGCGGCGTCGATTCTTCCGTTTCCGCCTGGTTACTGCAGCAGCAGGGCTATCAGGTTGAAGGCCTGTTCATGAAGAACTGGGAGGAAGACGATGGCGAGGAGTATTGCACCGCCGCTGACGATCTGGCTGACGCACAGGCCGTGTGTGACAAGCTCGGCATCAAACTGCACAAAATCAATTTCGCCGCTGAGTACTGGGACAACGTGTTCGAGCACTTTCTGGAAGAGTACAAGGCCGGACGCACGCCGAACCCGGATATTCTGTGTAACAAAGAGATCAAGTTCAAAGCGTTTCTCGAATTTGCTGCAGACGATCTCGGCGCAGACTACATTGCCACCGGCCACTATGTGCGCCGTGCCGATGTCGACGGCACCAGCCAGCTGCTGCGCGGTCTCGACGGCAACAAAGATCAGAGCTATTTCCTCTACACGCTCAGCCACCAGCAGATTGCACAGAGCCTGTTCCCGGTCGGCGAACTGGAGAAGCCTGAGGTGCGCCGCATCGCCGAACAGCTCGATCTGATTACGGCGAAGAAAAAAGACTCCACCGGTATTTGCTTTATCGGCGAGCGTAAATTCCGCGACTTCCTCGGTCGTTACCTGCCGGCACAGCCGGGCGTCATCGAAACCGTTGACGGTGAAGTGGTCGGTGAACACCAGGGGCTGATGTATCACACCCTGGGTCAGCGTAAAGGGCTGGGCATCGGCGGACGCAAAGAGAGCAATGACGATCCGTGGTATGTGGTCGACAAAGATGTCGCGCGCAATACGCTGATTGTGGCACAGGGCGGCGATCATCCGCGCCTGATGTCGGTGGGCCTGATAGCACAGCAGCTGCACTGGGTCGATCGCCAGCCAGTGACCGCTGCGCTACGCTGCACGGTGAAAACCCGCTATCGTCAGAACGACATTCCCTGCGAGATCATTCCGCACGGCGACGATCGCATTGAAGTGCGTTTCGATGAGCCGGTCGCGGCCGTCACCCCGGGCCAGTCCGCGGTATTTTACCTCGGTGACGTGTGCCTTGGTGGCGGTATTATTGAACAGCGCCTGCCGCTGACAGAGGCCTGAGTCGGCACTGCCGACGCGTCTACAGGAGTGAAGCGTGGCTAAAAACTATTATGAGATAACGCTGGCGCTGGCCGGCGTTTGCCAGGCAGCCCATCTGGTGCAGCAGCTGGCACACCAGGGGCACTGCAACAACGCGGCGCTGCAGGTGTCGCTGCGCAGCCTGCTGGATTTAAATCCAGGCTCAACGCTGGCGGTGTTTGGCAACGATGAAGCCAACCTGCGACCCGGGCTGGAAGCACTGATGGCGGTGCTGAACAGCGGCAGCCGGCAGGGTGCCAGCGCCGACCTGACGCGTTACACCCTGAGCCTGATGGTGCTGGAGCGTAAACTGCACGGTAACAAAACCGCGCTAAACACCCTGGCGCAGCGCATCGGCCAGCTTGATCGTCAGCTGGCGCATTACGAACTGGAATCAGACACCATCACCAGCGCCATGGCCGGCATTTACGTCGATGTGATCAGCCCGCTCGGCCCGCGCATTCAGGTGACCGGCTCACCGCAGGTGCTGCAGAATTCGCAGGTGCAGAGCAAAGTTCGCGCTGCGCTGCTGGCCGGTATCCGCGCGGCGGTGCTGTGGCAGCAGGTCGGCGGCGGTCGTCTGCAGCTGATGTTTGCGCGCCAGCGTCTGCTGCGCGAAGCGAAAACCCTTTTATCCCGGCTGGGTCCGGCGTATTAAGCGCCGCCCTGCCCTATATTGTTAACGATTCAGGAGTTGCACTGATGGAATTATCCTCTCTGACCGCCGTCTCACCTGTCGATGGTCGTTACGGCGATAAAGTCAGCCCGCTGCGTGCGATTTTCAGCGAGTACGGTTTGTTGAAATTCCGCGTTGAGGTTGAAGTTCGCTGGTTACAGAAACTGGCCGCGACCGCAGAGATCAAGGAAGTTCCTGCATTTGATGCCGACGCAAACGCTTTCCTTGACGCAATTGTCGCCGGTTTCAGCGAAGAAGATGCGGCGCGCATCAAAACCATTGAGCGCACCACCAACCATGACGTGAAAGCCGTCGAGTACTTTCTGAAAGAGAAAGTGGCCAACGTGCCGGCGCTGCACGCGGTGTCTGAGTTTATCCATTTCGCCTGCACCTCCGAAGATATCAATAACCTGTCACACGCGCTGATGCTGGAAACCGCACGCCGCGACGTGATCGTGCCGTTCTGGAACCAGATCATTACCGCCGTGAAGGGCCTGGCGCAGGAGTATCGCGACATTCCGCTGCTGTCGCGCACCCACGGTCAGCCGGCAACGCCGTCCACCATGGGCAAAGAGATGGCCAACGTGGCCTACCGCATGGAACGCCAGCTGCGTCAGCTGAGCAAGGTGGAAGTGCTGGGTAAAATCAACGGCGCGGTGGGCAACTACAATGCGCACATCGCCGCGTATCCGGAAGTGGACTGGCATCAGCTGAGCGAGCAGTTTGTGACCTCGCTGGGCATTAGCTGGAACCCGTACACCACGCAGATCGAGCCGCATGACTACATCGCCGAGCTGTTTGACTGCATCGCGCGCTTCAATACCATCCTGATTGATTTTGACCGCGACATCTGGGGTTACATCGCCCTGAACCATTTCAAACAGAAAACCATTGCTGGCGAAATTGGCTCTTCAACCATGCCGCACAAGGTTAACCCTATCGACTTCGAAAACTCCGAAGGGAATCTGGGGCTGGCCAATGCGGTGATGCAGCACCTGGCCAGCAAACTGCCGGTATCACGCTGGCAGCGCGATCTGACCGATTCTACCGTGCTGCGTAACCTCGGCGTCGGCGTCGGCTATGCATTGATCGCCTATCAGGCCACGCTGAAAGGTATCTCCAAGCTGGAAGTGAACCGCGATCGCCTGCTGGACGAGCTGGATCACAACTGGGAAGTCCTGGCAGAGCCGATCCAGACCGTGATGCGCCGCTACGGCATTGAAAAGCCGTACGAGAAGCTGAAAGAGCTGACGCGCGGCAAGCGCGTGGACGCAGCCGGTATGCAGGCGTTTATCGACAGCCTGGAGCTGCCGGAAGCAGAGAAAGTGCGCCTGAAGCAGATGACGCCAGCCAACTACCTCGGCCGCGCGATTCAGATGGTTGACGACCTGAAGTAATTCCTTGCTCTGAAAACTCAGGCTATGGCAAGTTGGTGTTACCTCAGTCACGCACGTCACGTGGTGGCTGAGGTTCCCCTGCCAGTGCATCACAGCGGAGTGTTAATCTGCGGTTTAGCTGGCGTAGCGTATACTTTTCGCCATCATCACTGAGTTGAAGGTAAGGAAATTCTATGCGTGTTCTGGTTGTGGAAGATAATGCCCTGCTGCGCCATCACCTCGCAGTCCAGTTACGTGACATGGGTCATCAGGTGGATGCCGCCGAAGACGCCAAAGAAGCCGACTATTTCCTGCAGGAACACATTCCCGATATCGCGCTGGTCGATCTCGGCCTGCCCGACGAAGACGGCATGTCGCTGATTCGCCGCTGGCGTGGCGATGCCATTCGTCAGCCGATTCTGGTGCTGACCGCGCGCGAAGGCTGGCAGGCGAAAGTTGAAGCGCTGGAAGCGGGTGCCGATGACTACGTGACCAAGCCGTTCCACATTGAAGAGGTCGCCGCCCGCTTACAGGCGCTGATGCGTCGCAACAGCGGACACGCCTCGCAAATTATCTCCATGCCGCCGTTCCAGGTTGACCTGTCGCGCCGCGAGCTTACGGTGAACGACGCGCCGGTCAAGCTGACCGCGTTTGAGTACACCATTGTTGAAACACTGATCCGCAATGCCGGTAAAGTGGTCAGCAAAGACTCGCTGATGCTGCAGCTGTATCCCGATGCGGAACTGCGCGAAAGCCACACCATTGATGTACTGATGGGCCGGCTGCGTAAAAAAATTCTCGCGCTGCACCCGACCGAAGTGATCAACACCGTGCGTGGCCAGGGATACCGCTTTGATCTCTGATTTATGAAGCTGCTCCGCCGTCAGCGCCCTTTCTCCTTGCGCGCGCGTTTCCTGCTGGCGACGGCGGCGATCGTGCTGTTTTTGTCGCTGTCGTATGGCATGGTGGCGGTCATTGGCTATGTCGTCAGCTTTGATAAAAATACCTATCGCGTGATGCGCGGCGAGAGCAATTTGTTTTTCACCCTCGCGCAGTGGAAAGACAACAAGCTCACCATCGCCCAGCCGGAACGCATGACGCTCAATTTCCCGACGCTGGTATTCATCTATGACGAGCGCGGTAAGCTGCTGTGGCAGCAGCGCGACGTGCCGGAAATCCGCAAAAACATTCGCCGCGACTGGCTGATGAAGCCAGACTTTTACGAGATCGATACCAGCAATCGTACCAGTATGGCGGCGATGGGTAACAATCCGCAGGCACAGCAGCGACTGCACGCGCTGGACAGTGACAGCAACGACACCTTCACCCACTCGGTGGCGGTGAACCGCTACGACGCCACCACCAATTTGCCGGCGCTGACCATTGTGGTGGTGGACTCGATCCCGCAGGAGCTGCAGCACTCAGACGTGGTGTGGTCGTGGTTTAGCTATGTGCTGGCGGCCAATCTGCTGCTGGTGATTCCGCTGCTGTGGCTGGCGGCACACTGGAGCCTGCGTCCGATTGGCCACCTGACTTCGCAGGTGCGCGAGC